>QMNM01000105.1 GCA_003647765.1 Candidatus Cloacimonadota bacterium | reverse complement strand
CGCCATCAAGAAATCCTTGTAAAACACCATTTAAAAATTTAATAGAAGTATTAAATACATCATTTTTAAGAAATTTATTATGAGATGTATCGCCTCCAATATATTTACCAATAAAATTGCATACTTCCCCATAAGATACTAACATTAGTTCATTACCATATTTATGTTGTTTAAATTCAAATAGATGGATGAAGTTATCTAAATATCCTTTCTTTTCATCTTTTATGCCGCAAGATAATTCAATTCCAACAATTTCTTTTTCTTTTCTGTTTTTTAAATACTCTTCCACTGAAGAATACCCTTTCTCCAATGCCCATCGCTTCAAAGCATACATAGAAAAATTACTACATTTGTTAAATCTCTTTCTATAAATAAAATTGCCTTCTGCTAAGAAAAATCCTACTAAATATCCATATTTATAATCTTTTTGTTTTCCTATTGGTAAGTCTATATTAAAATGCGTATTTAACCAGAGGTGCTCTCCTTCTTTTAAATTAGAAACTTTCTCTATCTGTAATTTAAAATATAATCTATTACTTTTTGCCTGTGTTCCTTTCAAAACAGGCAAATAATGATTTTCTGTTGTTTTTATTATAAGTCCACTCGTTAAAACTATTTTTTTAACAGGCGCTTTACCGTTAGAAAATAGTTTTTTAACTTTAACCCATATTTCTTTCCCTTCCTTGCTAATTGTAGGTAGAAGCACTTCTCTAAAAGAATTAAGTTCATTGTATAATTCCGAAATTGTTGTTAATTGATATTTCCCATCAGCCTTTATAAAAAGCGAAGTATCTCCTGTCAAGCATTTATACCAGATTATCTGGTTTCGGAGTAACCACCCTACCTTTTTTTTGTTTTTACAAATCATTTTAACTTCATTTATCATTCTATATGCAACTCGTTGTGGAATCATTTGTAGTCCTTTATCAATATATGTATCACCAATATTCAAAAAATATGCTCCGTCTTTCTTCAAAATTCGTAACAATTCTTTTGAAATTTCTACCATTTTGGTAATATATTCTTCAGGTGTTTGCTCATGACCAATTTGCCCTGGCATATAATAATCTCTTAAATTCCAATAAGGCGGAGAAGTTACTATACAAGAAATAGATTCTGAAGGTATTTTCTTCAAGCCCTGCATCACATCACCCAAAAGGACTAAAGGAATATTATCCTGCGGTAATTTTATATAATCCATATCATTAAATATTCTTATTAATTAATTTTTGTAAATTTTTAATAATAACTTTTCATTTTTCAAGCGACCAATTGCGTATAACTTTTGTATAAACGACATTAGAAGGTCGTTTTACATCACAATAATTCTTGGTCTTGTTACACCTGCTCTTATTTGCGTATGTCCATTGATATAAGCCAGTTTACCTTCGGATTTCTTGAAAAACTCTACATATCTTTCATCCATCTTGAAGTCCCCAAAACCCTCTGTGATAATAATAGGATACGGAATCTTTTCATCACCAGTTAAAGCAACGCCAATCTCTGAATCAATAAACTTAACCAAATCCTTATTATCAATAGATGAAGCAATAATCCCTTTTACTTTTATATCAGCTGATTGTTTTAATATATGATAGTCAATTTTTTCTGGATAGACCACAATTTTATCACAACAGGTCTTTTCATCCAAATCCATATTTTCCTTAAAAAATAAAATATCTCCACTTGCAGAACTTCCAAATCCAATAATTCCAGATAGATTACTTCCCTCATATTCAATACTAGCAGAGATGTTTTCCTCAACTTTTACAACCTTTCCTCTAATACCTGCGAATTTCTGATATGGCTTTTTATCATACTGAATAGTTACAGTTCCCTTTTCTATATCAATCTCTTTTATCGTTCCTGTGGATGGTGCAGAAATAATTACGGCTCGTCCTTGTATCAATTTAGAAGCCAGACCTTCACCCGCGTAAACAAAATCATTTAATTCTTTCTTTAAATGCCCTTTGATATGCTTTGGATGAACACCTAACTTTTTAGCAACATCCACTACTATAGGTTTTGTGGAATAATCCTGAATTTCTCTTATAATAATAGTGCCTGCGGAAAAGTTTATATCTTCAATCCTTCCTCTAACAGGAGAGTGATAAGTATGATATTTTCCCTTTATCTCATCAATAATGCCTCGTGATTCAATTTCAATAATCTTCTGACCGAACTTTATCTCATCTCCATTTTTGACAAGAATACTCTTTCTCAATGAATCAGGAGTTAATTCCAGTTTTTCATCAGTAAATAAAGATAGAACATAGATTCTTGCTGGGTCATATCTGTTTTCACCAATTAAGGTATCTGGCTGAATCTTATCTCCTTCATCTACAAAAATATCTCCCTCATAAGGCAATGAAATAGTCAAAGTATGAATTCCAGTATCTATATCCTTCTTTTCAAAAAAATCAGCAAAGCAATCATTGAGATTCAACTGCCTATTTTCAAGATTGTAAAGCCCAAGTTCATTATTAAGTTTTGTAAATGATAACTCCTCTTTCATTCTTGTATCTATCAAAATTGGCAAATCAGATGTCAAAGAAATTTTGTGAGAGTCATCCAGCAGATAAAATCCCTTTTCTAATTCAATAACGACCTGACTCTCTTTTCTCTGCTCATTAGGGATATATTTCACTTCATTTGCCTTGATTGTGTATCTTTTCTCAACATCATTTTTGATAGATATTGACATCACATCTTGTTCAATTTTCATCTTTTTATAAATTGGTCTAATGACTAATGCGATTTTTTCATAACACTCTTTCATCAGCAGTTCTGTGGCTAATTTCTCATCTACATCGCTGAGTTTGCCAATGTGAGGTGAGATAAAATGGTTATCACGCCAGATTTCTGTAATGCCTTGTGGATTTAAGCCATCAATAATGCTTATTAGAGATTGTTCAACTTTTTCTGCATTAGAAATCACACCACCAGCACCGATCATTATATTTATATCTTTATTATGAAATTTTCGCTTTTCAATCATTTTTTCTACATAAAAGGTCTCAGCAAATTTATCTAAATTCCGGGTTTTTATTTTATCCAGGATACCAATCTGTTCAGTATTAAAGTGCATCTTCATATGATGTTCTTTTGCCATTCTGATAGCTTCTCTTGCAACTGCGTGTTCAATAGCCAATTGATAATCATCCTTTGGAATATAAGTAGGATAAAGCATCTTATTACTAATATAATTACGGATGTAATTTTCGTCCATATCATCTGGAAGCCATTGCTTAATTTTATCAAAACCACAATCAGCCATTACATTGGAAATACTATAACTCATTCCATAATTGGCACTCACAGTGCGATAGTATTGACCCAGAATATTGGAGAAAATATCAGTAGTTGCTCCGCCAATATCTAGTGCCATCACGTTTTCATTTAACTGTCTGCTGACCAATTGTAATGCTTTAATCACGCCCATTGGAGTAGGGATAATATCATCTGAAACAAACTGCTTTACTTCCTGATAGCCTGGGGCTTGTTCCATCACATTATCCATAAATAATTGATGTATCTTATCTCTGGATGGTTGTAGATTTTCGTCTTTCATAGTTGGACGAATATTTGGGACAATATGTAAATCAAACTGCTTGGAGAATAAAGTTTTGATAAATGATTGAGCATCTTTATTTCCAGCATAAACTAATGGAATTTTCTCCTTTTCGCCAAATTTAGGTTTAGGATGAGATAAAGTAAGAATTTCTCCAAGCCGAAAAATACCACTAATTGCTCCGCCATCTATTCCACCTGAAAACAAGATAATATCAGGATGCAATATCTTCATCAATTGCATTTTTTCTACTGCTGAACGATGGTCATCAACTGCAAAAGTATCCAGTATAACTCCACCAGCACCATAAGCAGCTCTTTCTGCACTACTTGCAGAATCAAACAATGTTAAGCCAATGACTAAAATTTGCAGTCCTCCACCAGCACTACTTGTAGTTAGATACATACTATCCTCTAAAAATTTCAGGTATTCTGGTGATGAGTCATCAGAAAGAATCTTCTGGGAAACTTTGCTTTCCAATTCTTTGATAGCATTATAAATCCCGATTTTTACATCTTCAACAGGTCTTTCCACAGTTGTAGGACGATTTTGCAGATCAATCAATTTGTAGTTGTCTCGTTCTTTTTGAAAAAGGATTGCTTTTGTTGTCGTGCTTCCAATATCAGTAATGATAATACTTCTTTTATTAATCATAATAAATCTCCAATTAAAATGCTAAGTTATATTTTGGATAAATATGTAAATATAAAAAATAAGTGTCAAGATTTCTATCGCGATGCATCTGACTTTAGATAATCGTTATCCATGAGTTAAAGATTTATATCGCTCCTACGGAGCTATAATTTGCTATTGTAATTATTGCTATACAGAAACTCGACTCGGGTTCTTTGAACTCGAGTCGGGTTTCAGGGTCTATTGTCTGAAAATGGATAGTCCTGTATAAGTAATTGTATTCAATTTGAGATGCTTTATTTAATAAATCATCCACAACTACTTCTGTGGGACTACAAAATTTTTTATTTGACACAAAATCAGATATCTAAAATGTTTATCTTATGAGCAAAAACAGAAATTATATTATAGGAATAACATTAGGTGATCCGTGTGGTATTGGACCTGAAATCACATTAAAGGCATTAGAATTTTATCAAGATAGGCAAGTAAAAATTGTTATATATGGACTTTTCCCAGAAAAGTTGAAACCACAACACATCCAACATATTTCCAATATTAACGATGTATTAAGATATCCTAATGATTACATATTCTATTATCAGATTTGTGAGGCAAAAATTATTCCTGGACAACCGAGTGAAAAATCCGGTGAAATTGCATATAAAACGATTGAACAAGCAGGGAAACATGCTCTTGAAAAAAAACTTGATGCTATTGTAACTGCGCCGCTGTCAAAGTATTATATACAACTACATCATCCTGAATTTATTGGACATACAGAATTTTTCGCAGATCAAGCAAAAATAAAATCAGTAGTAATGTCGTTTTTCAGTCCATATCTTAATGTGGCATTATTAACTACTCATACTCCATTGAAAATTCTTTGCGACAATTTATCACAATCAAAAGATATAATTACAAGAAAAATTGAAATTATCAATGAGTGCTTAATACATTACTTTGGCATAAAAAAGCCGAAACTCGCTATGTTGGGAGTTAATCCTCATTCTGGTGAAAGAGGTGCTTTTGGTAATGAAGAGATAGAAATACTACAGCCAATAATTACTAAATTGAAAAGGAAAGGCATAGACATTTCAGGACCATTTCCAGCAGATACTTATTTTGCGAAACATTTTCAAAATTTTGATATTACAATTTCTACATATCATGACCAAGCTTTAATTCCATTTAAAATGCTCGCTTTTAATGAAGGTGTAAATGTAACTTTGGGATTGCCTTATATTCGCACTTCTGTTGATCATGGCACAGCATTTGACATTGCTGGAAAGGATATTGCTTCACCAGAGAGTTTGGCTTATGCTATTAAATTGGCAAAAAATATGCTTATAAATTCCAGTCATTTACTAAATATTCATAAAAAGGCGGCTATTATTGATAACACTATTCAGCCATATACATACTTCTCACAAGTTTATGATGAATATTTCAATATTGATCCTAAATATTGGGGCAAATTTCTTATGGATATATACTATAAGCATAGAAAGAGAAAGCCAGATAATATTTTAGAATTAGCTTGTGGGACTGGACTACTTGCTGATTATTTACAAAATCAAGGATATAACATTAGTGCTACTGATATAAATATAGCAATGTTACAATTAGCCAAAAAACAGTTCCCAAGTTTATCGTTAAAGAGGTTAGATATGAAATCATTTCAGACGGAAGATAAGTATAATCTTATTTT
>QMNM01000104.1 GCA_003647765.1 Candidatus Cloacimonadota bacterium | reverse complement strand
CAAAATCAAATAATTCAATTACCTTCTCTTTGGGTAATATGTCAATCATTATAAATAACTTCCTCTTAAACTGTTTTGCTAACATCTATCTATCTCCTTGTTTATTAAAAAACTATCAGTTTTTTTGTAATGTTATGATATTTTATCGTATACGAAACATTTGAAAACCAATTTACAGGTCAAGAAAAAAAATCAGTATTCACAATCAAATCCATTCATCACTCCGACAACTCATCCTTTTCTCTTCAATCTACTGTATATTTGATTAAAATTCTGCACAGACATTCCCAATCGTCTTGCTGCTGCTGATTTATTATAACTATTTTGCTGTAAGGCACTTTCTATTATCTTTAACTTGAACTTATCAACCATTTCATTATAAGAGCCCTCATAATCAATTAAATTCTCAATTGATAAAGCCGTTGTCTGTTCTTGCAGATTTAACAGACCAGGACCAATATAAGAATTTTTCTCAGCCATAATAACTGCTCTTTCTATCACATTTTGGAGTTCTCTAACATTCCCTTTCCATTCATTTTTCAGCAATTGTATTTTAGATTCTTTAGTTAATCCCTTTACTTTTTTATTCATCTTTGTTGTTATCTGTTTAAGAAAGAATTCTGCAAGTAAAAGCACATCGTTTTCTCTTTCTCTCAACGGTGGGATTGTTATCTGGAACACATTGATACGAAAGAAAAGGTCCTCTCTAAAAAGTCCATTTTTTACCAATTCCTGCAAGTCATGATTGGTCGCAGAAATAATCCTTACATCAATAGGAATAACTTGTGTGCTTCCAACTTTTCTAATTTCGTTGAATTGTAAAACACGCAATAGTTTTTGCTGAAATCCGGGTGAGAGATTTTCTATTTCATCTAAAAATATTGTGCCACCATCTGCTTCCTGAAAAAGTCCCTTCTTATCTTCAATTGCATCTGTAAACGCACCTTTTATATGTCCAAATAATTCTGACTCCAAAATAGTGTCTGGCAAATTACCACAATCAATTGTAACAAATTTTTTATCCCTTCTTGGTCCATTAAAGTGAATTGCACGGGCAATTAACTCCTTTCCTGTTCCGGTCTCACCACTCAATAGAACACTTACTTCCGTAGGTATAACCATTGATACAAGTTCAAGAGTTTGCCGAAATGCTGGGGAATTGCCTATTAAACTATCAAAGTCATATTTTTTGCCTATCTCTTCTCTTAAATATATGTTCTCATCTCTCAATTTTTTTAGATGCTTTAATCTATTGATAGCAATGCCAGCAATATTTGCAAATGACTGACAGAAAAGATAATCCTGTGAAGAAAAAGCATTTACACGACTTGCGTCTAAATAAATTGCTCCAATGGACTTCCTTCCAGATTTTAATGGCACACATATAATAGAAGAGATTTGCAGACTGATTATGCTTTCGTGTTTACGAAATGCCTCCTCATTACTTGCATGAATGGTAAAAACTGGATTGCTCGTGCTAATGACTTTTTCTATGATGCCAAAACTAATTTCTCTTTGCCATTTATCCTTATGAGTTCGTGGAGCTGCAATTGTTATTTTCTCATCTTGTTTTAATGCAATTAAAGACCTTTCTGCTCCTGTTAAGTTCTTTATACTGATGATAATTTCGTCCAATAAATGCGGTAAATTATTGGTTGCTGTTAAAATGTTGCGGATGGCTGATAAAGAGCGATTAAAATCATACTTGGTTTGAATTAGATTTTCTTGTAATGCTGAAGCCCAAATCCGAGATGGTAAATGTAAAAGAAGTAAATGTTCCTTTTCTTCTGGCTCATTAAGTTGGTCTAATTTAAATATAAGTGCGTCCAACGCGCATTTTAGATACTCTCTACCTTTCTCAACAAAATCAGTATTTTTACTGCATCGCAATATCAGATAATGATAATAATATATTCTCTCAATTTCGCTTTTAGATACATCCCTTCTTTTTATTATATTCAAACTTTTTTGTGAATAAGTAAGTGCGTCTTTTAGCTGGTTTCTTAACATTAAAAGATAGCCATAAGTTGAATATATCTTTGCCAATAATGATTGATTATGAATCTGTTCGCTTTCCTCTATTAATGTTTTGCATAGATTTATTGCTTTATTATATCTCTTTTCTCTTTGTAGCATATCTATTTCTTGTAAAATAATGCTATATTCAGCATGCTTGTTTTTTATTTGTTTTGCTATATCTTTTGCTTTTTTTAGTTTATCTCTTGCTTGTGAAAAATCATTTTCACCAAGAATTTTTCCCCACTTTTGAAGTGTATTGATATAAGTAAGAAAATACCTGTGCTTCTCAGATATTTCCAATGTTTGTTTTATTTCAGGAATTGCAGAATCAAATAGACCCAATCCTATGAATAAACTAATTTTCAACTCTAATAATGCAAGTTCATAATAGATGTTCAATTTTAGTGAGTATGCAATCGGAAAGATAGACAATGCAGTTCTATAATTATTATTATCAATCAAAATAGATAATTTTAGTATAATAAATTGTAATTGATAATCATTAAGAAATACTTCTTCAGCCATTTTATAGCCCTTATCACATTCTGACAGGGCTTCTTGTATGTCCTTATATTTATAGCAAGAAATCTTACTCCATTGTTTATGTATATTTATTGTATAATCCTGAAATATTCCTTTAGGATTTTGTTCATAGTATTCATATAACTTTTTAAAAAACTTCTCTGCTTTCTTTGTATTATGCATTCGCAGATATAATTGTCCAATATATCTTAAACTTAGTATAGTAGCACTCGTGATTCTATATTTTGACGATACTCTATATGCTGATTTTATGTATTTCTCTGCCTCAATATAATTCCCTTCCCAAAAACTCTTTAAATAAAGCACAAGATATGTCTTGGAAAGAAATTCATTACTATTAAACTCCTTACAAATCTTGATAACTTCCGGAGAAAGTTTTGTTACATTATCAAAATCATTCAGTCCAAATAAATAATAATAAAACTCTATGAATGCTATTTCTGCATTTAATTCTTTGTGTGGGCTTTTGCTAACTAATTTTTTGAAAGTTTCTAGATCCTCTTTGAAATTTTTATAATTTCTCATACTTAACTCAGTATTAATTATCTTTCTAATAATTATAATCCTGTCATCATCCGACAATATTTTCCAGCTAAACATTCTTCTCCAGATGGAATTAAGTAGTTGATTATCAAGTAGAGTATCATCATAATTTATGCAAAAATAATGCCTCTTTGCTTCTGATAAATTTCCTGCTTTTTCCCAGAAATTAGCAATAGTGAAATGTTCTTCATTGGATATTTTGGGCTGAGAAGACAGATATTCAGCAATCAACTGATAATACTTTTTTAGGCTGGTAGAACGACCTTCTAAGGTCGTTGCAGTAGTTCTAACAAAATCTGCAAAAATATTGCTTGTGAATTTTATCTCTTTTTCTGCTGAAATAAGGCAGTTTTTCTGAATAAGATTATAAACGATTCTGCTAATTTTTGGTAAATCTTGTTTGCTCATTTTAGATAATATTTCTAAATTAAATGGCTCATTATAGCAGGCAACTAATTCCAAAACTTCTCTTTCATCCGCACTTAATTTATCTATTTTTTCCTGATAGAATGCTTGTAAAGATGCTATGCCGATATACTTAGATGTCCCGATATATTTGAACAATTTACGATAATCACATTGCCACTCTCCATTAGTCAGATGAAAATATTTACTATTAAGTATCTGTTTTAATGATTCTGATAAAATAAGATAATTACCATCACTTGCTTCTGATAATTTCTCACCAACTTTATAACTCGCTTCTTTGGAGATGTTGAATTTATCTTTTAGAATAGTTTGGATTTGTTCCAGAGTATAATCCTCAATTTGTATAAGATTTTCCGATATGCTCTGAGATGATAACCTGTAAATGTTTGCTATAATATCTTTACTATTAGAAGCATTTTGCGATAAACTAAAAATAATAGATTGCTTTTTATTTTGATGTGAGCCATCTATTTTTTCCACAAGTGTATTCAGAATCTTTGTAGGCAGTTCATTCAAGCGATGAATAAAAATCATACAGTTTTTTGGTAAATATCCCAATAATTCTGCAAAAAGATCAACTATATAATTTTCATAAAATTGTTTTTCTTTTTCCTTAGTTTCCTGTTCTATGAACGCATTTAGTAATGAATTTATCTTTTCTCTTTTTGATTTTTCCAAATCAGCCAAAAGCAGTATGTCTTTAACGATTTTGTAGAAAAATTGTAAGGCATCATGTTTTGATGGAGGAAAGATATGATAAATAAAAACACCTTCTGACTCTAATTTTGGTCTTAATTGTTGTAATGCTTTCTCGCTCATCTCAATAGAAGAAGAACTAATTATTTTGTAATGGGAATTTCTTCTCTGAAAGTCCTTGATTACATTTTTGCTTGCAAAATAAACTGGCAAAGAATTACTCAGATTTCTTAAATACCAATCAGTCAGGTTTGATGCTTGTTCAGGAAATGCTTTTTGATATTCCTCATACATTTGTAAAAAGGAATTATAGCGATATTTAGGGTTTTTACGCAGGTTTTTTTTCAAGATATTTTGCCATTGGTGAGTCAACTTTTGCCATTCTGGACAATGCATTTCAAAATCAAGATTAAGATGAGCATCTATTGTATCTTCAATACTATCACATAAGAACGGATTCCTTCCGCTTAACATCTCGGTTAGTAAAACGCCAACAGCATAAATATCACTCTGGAAACTAGGTTTTTCACCATTTATGATTTCTGGAGCAAGATAGCCTATTGTGCCGTGAGTATCAGGCGATTCTCCAATTTCTCTGCTTTTGACTGCTAAATTGAAGTCAACTATCTTTATCTTTCCATCAGAAGATACTAAAATATTACTCGGTTTAACATCACGATAAATGATTTGTTGGCTGTGTAAATAAGCAAAAGTGAGAATAATTTTTCCAGCAATCTCACAAATAATATTCTCTTCTTGACCATTCGCAAAAGTCGTTAGAGCTTTTCCTGGACAATATTCTTGCGTAAAGAAAATCCCTTCTTTTATATAAAACAACCTGCTGGCTTTTGGAAGTGTTGGAAAATCAAGATATGTCAGAATATTATATTCATTTCTTATTCGTTTAATTGAATCCAAATCAGTTTTACTCAACCATTTCAGAATCTCAATCTTTTGTGTAATCAGGTTTTTTACTTTATAAATGCTATGATGTTCTGTCTTATGGACTAAAGAGATTACTGTGTATGGTAAATGATTATTATTAAGAAAAGTTTGTAATGTTGTTTTATCCATTTTCTACCATTTTAAAAATTGTGTATATTCCTCAAAGTTTTTGCTCATCGCACTACGCATTACTTTCTGTGGCTACGATAGATACAAACGGACCAACAATAGCAATTTTTAATGGAGATGTTGATTAAATCAAAACTTTTTCTCATTAAATGTTCTCTCATAAATTAAACAATGGAGCGGTTAGCCACTGGTTTCTATCAATAGCTAACCGCTTTATTCATTAGATATTAGGTAGTCCTGTATAAGTAGTGGCATTCTGAGATGCTTTATTTAATAAATCATTCACCCTATGAAATAACTTCCTTGTCTAATTGTTCATGTTTTTTCATATACTTATATTTCACGGGATGAACCCAGTTAGATAAAAGGACTATCTAAGGAATTAAAAATAACTAATTATTCACCCCATTGGATAGAAAAACTTATCCAACGTGGCAAGAATGTCTAATAAAATATCAACATCCAAATTTCTAATGTGGTAAAAATGGTTAAAGCGATTTATATCGCTCCTACGGAGCTATGATTTGACACTGTAATTATTGCTACGAGTATTTCATGCCTACGGGATTTTTTTCACAGAAACTCGACTCGGGTTCTTTGAACTCGAGTCGGGT
>QMNM01000103.1 GCA_003647765.1 Candidatus Cloacimonadota bacterium | reverse complement strand
GTTATTAAAAACTTTGTGCTCTTTGTGGTAAAAAAATATAGGAGGTAAAAAATGAAATGCCCATATTGTGGGAAAGAACTTTCAAAAGTTGAAGCTTTACTGGCAAGCTTTGAAAAAACATATTTCTGTCCATACTGCTGGCATGATATTACCAGTTATAGAAAACAGGAACAGATGAGTTTATCTAAAAGTAGAATATCAACGAAAGGACAAGTAGATGAAAAAGAAAATAAATCCCTACGAAATATGCGTAAAGCAGTTTAACAAAGTCGCTGACAAATTAGAACTTGAACCAGGTATAAGAGAGTTTTTGATAAAACCCAAAAGGCAACTCATTGTATCAGTTCCTGTAGAAATGGATGATGGTAGTTATAAAGTATTTGATGGTTATCGTGTTCAGCATAATATTGCACGTGGACCTGCAAAAGGAGGCATTCGTTATCATCAAAATGTTACGCTTGATGAAGTAAAAGCTTTGGCAACCTGGATGACCTGGAAATGTGCAGTTGTAAATGTTCCTTATGGTGGTGCAAAAGGTGGTATAACTTGCGACCCGACAAAGATGTCCGCTCGGGAAATAGAACGACTTACTCGCCGATATACTGCTGAAATCTCTATAATTATTGGACCTGAGAAGGATATTCCTGCTCCTGATGTTAATACCAATGCTCAAACTATGTCCTGGATTATGGATACTTATAGTGTGCTAAAAGGTTATTCTGTGCCAGGTGTTGTAACTGGAAAGCCGCTTTTTATTGGTGGCTCACTTGGAAGAGATGCTGCGACAGGCAGAGGAGTTATGTATGTTGTTAGGGAAGCAGTAAAATGTCTTGGATTACAATTAAATGATATGAAAGTAGTGGTCCAAGGATTTGGAAATGTTGGCTCAAATGCTGCTCTTCTACTTGAAGAAATCGGATGTAAGATAATTGGTATCTGCGATGTGTATGGTGCAGTCTATAATAAAAAAGGTATTGATATTAAGAAGGCTGTAGATTTCGTTCGTTCTACCGGAAAAGTTGTAGGTTTACCTGATACAGAGCCAATAGATCCCGCAGAATTTCTAAGTCTTGAATGTGATATTCTTGTTCCTGCTGCACTTGAAGGACAGATAACCAAAGATAATGCTGACAAAATTCAGGCAAAAATAATTGCTGAAGGTGCAAATGGACCGACAACTCCAGAAGCAGATGAAATCCTCTTTGATAGGGGTATTTTTGTAATTCCAGATATTCTTGCAAATGCTGGTGGAGTTAGCGTAAGTTACTTTGAGTGGGTACAAGACCTGATGGCTCATTATTGGACTGAAGAGGAAGTTAATAGCAAACTTGAAAAGATTATGAAAGATGCTTTTAAGCAAGTTTATGATTCTGCTACAGCCCAAAAAACAAGCATGCGTGATGCAGCCTATATGCTTGCCGTAGCAAGAGTTGCAGAAGCAACCAGAATAAGAGGAATTTATCCATAAATTGTTCTCGTACCCAGCACACGAGCAAAAGCCAGTGTTTTTATTTTATACACTGGCTTTTTGCTATTTTTTATATTGACAATTAAATAAGAAGTTAAGGAATATGTTAATCATGAAAAATGAATCTAAAAACGGTAAAAATTATAAGAAAGTCCTTTTTTATGTAAATGTCTCCATAATTGTCTTTATAATTTTACCAATTATTATTATGCTTTTTCTTTCTTATAATATTTACAGAAGTAATATTTATAGAATAGTATCACAAAATTTACTTTCAACTTTAGAATATAAGAAAAAGTCCCTTGAAACCTGGCTTAATGAAAGAAAGAGCGATCTGAATTTCATCTCAAGCCAGAAAGATATCCTAAAGAAAAATACTCAAACAAAAATATTCAATCAGTTGAATTTATTAAAAAATGCTTATTCCTGTTATGATAAGATTTTATTGGTTGATACGAATGGAATGACAATTTATTCAACTGATGGTGGAAATTATAATTTCAAGGATGAAAAATATTTTCAGAAAGCAATTCAAGGCGAGAATGGTTTTAGCTCTATACATCTTTCATTTGTAATGAAGGAACCAGCGTTTTTTGGTTATACACCCATCAAAAAAAATTCAGATATAATCGCTATTTTAGTGAGTCAGATTAAATTAGATTATATTTCTGAGATAACTCAGGAACTTATTCTTGGGGAAACCGGGGAAGTTTATCTTGTGGATGCAAATAAAACTCTTTTAACTAAGTCAAAATTCATTGAAGGTGGAATTTTGCATCATAAAGTAAAGAGTGTAGGTATAGAAAAAGCTCTCAAAGGTGTTGCAGGTGTTGATGAATATCCTGATTACAGAGGTGTCAAAGTTTTTGGAGCGTATGACATAATCCCGGAAATGCATTGTGTAATGATAATTGAACAGGATAAAGATGAAGCTTTAGAATCTTTCCATAGATTTAGAGATAAATTCATTCCGATTACAATTATCATATTGATTATTTTACTATTGTTAGTTTTCTTTGTATCAAAAAGAATCCAAAATTATTTAGAAAAAAGAGATAATGAAATACTTCGGCATCAAGAGAAAATGATTTATTCAGAGCAAATGGCATCAGTTGGAATGATGTCAACTGCACTCGCTCATGAGATTAATAATCCATTAACTACTATAAAAGTTCTTATCCAATCAGTCTTTTCTGAATTGCCGAAAAATGATGAGAAGAAAAAAGATTTAAGTGTTATTTTGGAAGAAATTGATTCTATTAGTAAATTATCCTACCGCTTCCTACAATATGCAAGACCAAAAGAGCCTGAAATAAAAGAATCTAATCTAAATGAGATTATAAAAAAGGTTGTTGACTTGTTAAATTATCACATTGAGAAAAATAAGATAGAATTGATATTAAAATTAAATGAGAAAGCTCCACCAGTCAGGATGGATAGTTCACAGATAGGACAGGTGATTCTAAATATCCTATTAAATGCTATCCAAGCAGAACCATATCAAGGGAAAATTGAAATAAAAAGTGATTGTGATGAAGAATATTGTATTGTTAAAATAACCAATTTTAATACTTACTTGCCAGAGGATTTACGGAAGAAAATTTTTGAGCCATTCTTTACCACAAAATCAAAAGGGACAGGTCTTGGTTTGGCTATTTCGCGAACTATAATGGAAAAGCACTCAGGAATAATAGAGTGTGAATCAAATACATCAGAGGGAACCTCGTTTATAATTAAACTTCCATTTAAAAAGAGTAATTCTTCAGCCACAAATTAGCACAAATGAACACGAAAAAATTTAGATCATTTATAAGGATTCATTCCAATCCGAATAGTACACCGTTACTTCAATCTTGCTTCAATGATATGGAGTGCTTGACTCTGTCAAACATAGGTAGGCGACAGAGTCCCCTACTCCAAATTTTCCCCTAATATTCAAAATTAGGATTACAATGCAATATTAAAAAAGGATTAATTATGCTTAATATTTTAATTGTGGATGATGACAAAAATCTGCGATATTCGTTTAAAAAAATATTTAGAGGAACAGATTATAATATTGTAGAAAGTTCCAACGGAATTGAAGCTCTTAAAATAGTCCAAAATCAGCCAATAGATTTAGTATTTATGGACATAAAGATGCCTCAAATGGATGGATTGACTGCTATGCGGAGGATTAACTCGTTAAATAAATCCATACCTATTATTCTTATAACTGCTTTCGGTACTACAAATACTGCAATTGAAGCTATGAAATATGGTGCCTTTGACTATATTGTAAAGCCATTTGATATTGGAGAAATTACTAATATTGTAGAAAAAGTCATAAAAAGCAAGGGATTGGAAAGCGAGAAAATTAGTTACTTCGTTGTAAATCCTGAAGAAGAAACAGGAGAAAGGATTATAGGCTCCTCAAAAAGTATGCAGGATGTCTATAAGCTTATTGGTCAGTTTGCTACAGCTGACATTCCAGTTCTTATTACTGGAGAAAGTGGAACTGGCAAAGAGCTTGTTGCCAAAGCACTCCATCTTTATTCCAATAGAAAAGATAAAAAATTTGTAACAGTCAATTGTGCTGCAATACCAAATGAACTATTGGAAAGTGAATTATTCGGATACGAAAAAGGTGCTTTTACTGGAGCAGAAGCAAAAAAAATAGGAAAGTTTGAATTTGCTAATAATGGGACAATTTTTTTGGATGAGATAGGTGATATGAGTCCAGTCCTTCAATCAAAGATTCTGAGAATAATTCAAGAAGGAACATTTGAACGACTTGGCTCCAACCAAACCCAAAAGGTTAATGTTAGAATAATTGCTGCAACTAATATTGATCTCAAAAATGCCATAGAAAATAAACAATTCAGAGAAGATTTATATTATAGATTAAATACTGTGAACATAAAATTGCCCCCACTAAAAGAAAGAGATAATGATATTGTTGAGTTAGCTAATTACTTTATAAGTAAATTTAATAAAGAATTCAAAAAAAGTATTACTAAAATCCCAGAATCAGCTATCAAATTATTGAAGAGTTATAATTGGCCAGGGAATGTAAGGGAGTTGGAAAATGTGATTAAACACGCGGTTGTAATATCTCACTCAAATATTTTACTGAGTGAATATTTGAATATTCCGCGATCTAAAAATTTGATTAAACAAATCTCATCAGATACTTATCTGAAAAAACATATTGAAAATGAGGAAAAATTAAAAAAATTGATCTGTGATTTAGCAAGAAGTAAAGAAGGAAAGCTTCTTGAATATATTGAGTCCATCACAATAGATACTATTATGCACATGCAAAATAATAATCAGACACAATCAGCAAAGGTTCTGGGCATAAACAGAATGACATTGAGCAATAAACTAAGAAATAAAAATAAATAATTATCCGAATCCGTGGTTTAGTAGAGTGTATTACTTAATATAAATAAATTGTACAAAGCACTAATTTTCACTAATTAGTTTTGATAATTTATTGCTAATCTAAAGTAGTTGTCATGCCAGAGGTGGATTTGCCTCTGGCATGATACATATAGAAATGGCGACCCCAAGGGGAATTGAACCCCTGCTGCGAGGATGAAAACCTCGAGTCCTCACCACTAGACTATGGGGTCAGATCAATCACGCATTACGCATTGAAATTTGGTGAGCCTGGATGGATTTGAACCATCGACTCTCTGCTTAAAAGGCAGATACTCTACCACTGAGTTACAGGCCCAATTCAACATTACTACAATAATTTTTATAATTAACTGCAAATTGGAAATCTTACATTTTTAGTGTCAAATATTTTTTTGCTATTATCAAATTTCAGCCACAAAAAGATTGTTTAACCATGAACAATACAAAGAAACACTAATATAAAGAGAATTAGCAAACATTACCAAGCTGTGGCTTGATAATGAGTGGATAAGTGAAAATTGGTAAGCATTTAGTATACAGCCATTTAAAAGAAAGCAAATTTTATCAGGTGAATAATTCTTCAAAAAAGATGCCAATAAATCTAAGAATTTTAGACAATAAAATCCTGTTAATAGTTGTAAATAATGAACATATAGTAAATTATCAATTCTTCACTTTTTAAAGGATCTAATTGGCTAACTTATTGATAAAAGAAATATCAGACAGTAGAAATTTATTTGTGTAACTTCGTGTTTCTTCGTGGCTAAAAATTTTTTGTGGTTTGCTATACTGTTTAACTTCACACACCTCTTTAATTTATCATAATCTACTACTACACTGTAAAGTAAATTCTGATTGATAGGCAGAAGCCCACAACTTCAGTTGTGTGGTGAACGCAGAACGATATATTCATAACCGTTTCAACGGTTTTACAATATTAAAAAACCATTAAAATGGTTAATAGATGAGTTCTTCGCTTTCGTACCCACGATTAAAATCGTGGGCTTCTATCAACACCAAAAAATACAATATAGAAAATGTATATATCAAAACT
>QMNM01000102.1 GCA_003647765.1 Candidatus Cloacimonadota bacterium | reverse complement strand
CTCATCAATGAGAAATCCGCCGTATAATTTAACCTTGTTCAAAGGACGCCATTTGCAATCCATACCTATTTGTAAATTATCAGTATCTTTCGTATAATTCTTTGCAGCCCAATAAAACATTATTGGGTTCAAATATGACCAGTCAAAATCTCGCTCTCCATAGTATGCTAATTCATTAAAAGCAATTGAGAAATTGTCAAAAGCTATTATCTCTAATCTATGTGCAGCTAAATACTTATTTTTATAAAATCTTCTTGGAAAACTATCAGCACCAGCATTCCATCTGATAAAATATACTCTACTGCTATCCCATTCATCACTAAATAAAGATGCGTGAAAATAAGTGAGCTTTATTTTATCAAAATAGTCAGCTTTTATCATAAATTGGTTATAAGATGGGGCTTTATTGCTTAATGGTAAAGTGCCAGTTTCTCCATCTCCCCAATAATTAGAGAATCTACCAAATATGAAATCAATGTATTTAGTTGATAAAGACGCATACGCAGTGACCTGTGAATAATATTTTCCCTGGTCTAATTCACCAATCCCCTGTTCTTGATTATCCCAATTTTTTAGTTCCCTCACATTATTCTTTTCGTAATTATTCGCTCCTTCAAAATAATATCCAATTTTATCAGCAAAATAGCCATATACTTTTGCTCCACCTTTTAGACGCTTTCCATTCTCATCTTCATTATCATCATTACTCTTATTTATATCATAATCAAACTGAAAAATCGGGTCAAAGTACATCACAGCATATTTGTAATTATATTTGAAAATATGTCCCTTTTCATTATGGGTCTCAGAAAACTCACTTGTGTATTTTTCGTATTCATTAAATTCCACAGAAGTTAATTTATCTTTATCAATTCCTCTCAGGATTTCTCCTACATATTTTCTGGAGATAGGTTTAGTTGAAATGACCAAATCCTTTACAATTCCTTTTACTTCAAGTCGTTCCAAATAATTATATATTGGATGGCTTAATGGAACAAAAACAACCTGTGCAGTAAGAGAAACATTTAACATAATAAACAGAATAAATAATATTTTTTTCATTAATTAATCCTTATATTTTTTATTAAAAAACTGTAAAATACATAATTTCTGTCAAAATTAAATTTGACTATAAAATGACTTGCCTTCAATATCAACTGTTCAAAGAGCGGTAAATACATTGATAAATATGCAGGTTATAGAGAAACATAACAATAGTTATTTTTTTCTTGACTCATTTTTTGAGAGATGGATTAAATTACGCATAAATGCATAACGCATATTTGCATAATTGAATAATCAGTATTTAGCCACAAAACCACACGAAAATTCACAAAAAATATATAAGATTTGTAGAGAAATAGCACATTGAAAGACACTGAATAACACTGATGAGAAATTGCGTAATGCGTTAAAATAGAAAAAATTTGTCAGTGCTTTTCTACCTTGGATTAGTGTAATTTTGTGCAGTTTCGTGGCTCATTAGTTTAACTTGCAATTGTATTAAAGATATATGAAATATAAAATAAATTATAATCTAAAAAGTATTGATTTAGATATCCCTGATGAAAAAGTATCCTCATATTTAACCTATCCAGATTATAAAGGTGAAACAGTCAAATATAGTGATTTGCTCTCAAAACTAATCATTCCTCAACATAAAATTATTGGTGTGGTTATCAATGATCTTTCAAGAAAAAATCCGCATCAAAAGTATCTGCCTGCCTTTATCAAAAAAATAAAAGAATTTCAACCTCAAATTGTAAAATTTTTCATTGCTAATGGCACTCACGAAATTATTACTAATACAGCAAAATTACAAAAACAGATTTCAGAAATTGCTGATGAAGTCGGAATAAAATATTCAGTGTTCACAAATGAGTGTGATGATAAAGAGAAGTATATCAATTTAGGTAAGACCTCATTTGGAACGGATATCCTAATTCTTAAAGAATGGATGACCACAGAAATTCGCATATATCTTCACGAAAGTAAGCCACACTATATGAGTGGATATTCTCTAATTGATAAACAAATGCTTCCGGGCTTATCTGCAAGAGAATCAACAGTTCACAATCATAAGTTTGCTTTAGATGAACATTCCGGCCCAGGTAGGACTTATTGGAATGAAAACCTAAAAGATAGAAATAATCCATTCTCAATTGATAATGTAGAATTTCGGCATAAGACAGAAAAATATCAATTAAAATATGGACGGCTCATAGAAAGGGATAGGAACAAAGATTTGGCAATAGACATGTTTCAATGTACTGCACATGCTATGAACTCTGTGCTACATTATGTAGAAAAATTGTGGGGTGTTATTGGCAAACCTGATAATGTATGCAGAAAAGTGGTTCAGAAGAATGAAGAGATTTACAAATTCAAGGTTAGATCTACGAGATATGTGATTGTTTCTCCTGGAACCAATTCTGCCTGTGAATCGCTTTATACAACACAACGATGCCTGGATATGACTGTTAATAATATTATAGAAGATAAAGGAGAAGTGCTTATATTTTCACCTTGTAGAGGCAGACATGATGCTGAACCAGATTATAAAGGACTCACTCCTGATTTGGAATCTAAGGAATTATTTTACGATAATCTAATAAAAATGAAGGACTGGAAATTCTCACAAGTAAGAGAATATATTGATAATAATTTCAAATTATATATGTGGAAGACACATCGGCTTCTTAGATTGATGAAACAGAGGCAGGTCAAAATTTATCTATATTCTGAATTGAACGACAATCTTTTAGCAAATGTTAATATTATTCCAATAAAAGATTATCAATTGTGGATAAATGAAAGGATAGCCAGAGACGATGGGGATTTTACAATAATAAACTTTGGCAATAGAATTATTGCTGTTAATGAACCACGAATTTACACTAATTAACGCGAATAAAATGTTAATAGATAAAGTATAAATTATTAGCGAAAATTAGCGGTTTTCTAAATAGTGTAGAAATGACTTATTGGAGGATTAAAATATGAATAGAGTTTCAACAGTAGGTATAATGGGCAGCAAACTGCGTTCTGATTGTAATATTTCACTAAAAATAACAGATTTGGGTGGAATAAGAATCAATCTTAAAAGTAAAGTTGCTGTTGAATATGGCAGGTCAATAATGGCATTGGTAAAGGATGAATTGGAATTTTTTGATATAAAAAATGCTGAGATAGAAATAGAGGATTTTGGTGCTTTAGCTTTTGTCTTATCAGCCAGAATTGAGACAGCTGTACGCAGATGTTTTCCTGACACAAAAAAGGAATTTTTACCTGAATTTTCGGATAAATGTTTATACAAAACATCACGGGAAAGATTTAGAAGGAGTCGTCTTTATGTACCGGGAAATTTTCCTAAGCTTATGATAAATGCTGGATTATATGGTGCAGATGGAATTATTTTAGATTTAGAGGATTCTGTTGCTCCAACTGAAAAGGATGCAGCTCAAATACTTGTCAGAAATGCCTTGCGGAGAATTGATTTTCATAATGCTGAGCGAATGGTCAGAATCAATCAGATACCCAGAGGATTGGATGATTTGAAGTTCATAGTTCCGCATAACCTTCATCTTATTCTTATTCCAAAATGTGAACATCCAGAGCAGATTCATCAGGTAAATGAAAAAATAAAAGAAATTATGGAAGCAAAAGGGCTGAAAGAAGAGATATATCTAATGCCGATTATAGAAAGTGCATTGGGCGTTTTGAATGCTTACGAAATTGCCTCATGTGCGGATAATGTAGTTGCACTTGCAATTGGACTTGAGGATTATACAGCAGACATTGGCACAAAGCGAACTAATGAAGGTAAAGAAAGTATCTGGGCAAGGATGAGGTTAGTAAATGCAGCTGTTGCCGCTGGTGTACAACCGATTGATACTGTGTTTTCTGATGTAACAGATATGCAAGGTTTAAGGGAAAGCGTTTTAGAAGCAAAATCATTGGGATTTGTTGGTAAGGGCTGTATTCATCCACGACAGATAAAAGTAATACACAAGGCATTTGCTCCAACTCCAGAAGAGATTGAGAAAGCAAAGAAAATCGTTTTGGCTTATGAATCCGCAAAGAAAAAAGGTTTAGCTGTAATTTCTCTCGGTAGTAAAATGATTGACCCACCTGTTGTGAAAAGAGCTATAAGAACAGTAGAATTAGCAAAGAATAATAATCTTTTAGACAGGGATTGGAGGAATAATGAATAATGAATATAAATTAGTAAGAAATGCTTTAGGCAGAATGGTTCCTACTATCATAAATGGTAAGAAAGCAGTTCCATATCAAGGTGTTGGCAAATATCGTCCAACTGGTAGAAAAGCCGCACCTCCTATCTCTACTTGTATTGACTATCCAGCTGATGGAAACAAAGTTGTCAATGACATTAAAACAGCATTGCAAAAAGCAGGTATTAAAGATGGAATGACGATTTCCACGCATCATCATCTCAGAAATGGCGATTATGTAGCAAATATGGTTTTTGATGCGTGTGCAGAATTGGGCGTTAAAGATTTGATGTGGTTTCCGAGTGCTTCATTTCCCTGTCATTCACAGCAGATTAAACATCTGGAAAGTGGAGTCATACATCATATTGAGGGCAGTATGAATGGACCATTAGGAGAATTTGCTTCTTATGGAAAGATGAAAGGAATGGGTGTATTGCGTTCACACGGTGGAAGATATCAGGCAGTTCAAGATGGAGAAGTGCATATTGATATTGCTGTATTAGCAGCTCCAACTGCTGACCCATTTGGCAATGCAAACGGACTTACAGGAGATGCGGCTTGTGGATTATTAGGCTTTGCTCTTGCTGACTCTCAATATGCTGACAAAGTGATTATTGTAACAGATAATCTGATTGATTTTCCCTGTTATCCCTGGCAGATTCAGGGTAATTATGTTGATTATGTTGTAGTAGTGGACAAAATTGGTGATGCGAGTAAGATAGTTTCTGGCACGACTCAGATAACAAAAAGTCCTGATAGATTATTGATTGCAGAGATGGCTGCGAGATTTGTAAAAGAATCTGGCATAATGAAAAATGGTTTCTCATTTCAGGGTGGTGCAGGTGGAACTTCTCTTGCTTTCGCAATATTTTTAAAAGATTTTATGATTGAGGAGAATGTCAAAGCGCGATTTGTAAGAGGTGGAAGCACTAAATATTTAGTAGATATGTTGGAGCAAGGGCTAACAGATTATATATTAGATGGTCAGACATTTGATTTGGAAGGTGTAAGGTCAATGCGAGAGAATCCAAGACATGCTGATACAAGTCCATTTACAAGCTACAATTATCACGGAAAGGGCAATTTTGCTACGATGGTAGATACTGTTGTTCTTGGAGCCACAGAAGTGGATGTTAATTTTAATGCTAATGTAGTAACACATTCTGATGGTAGATTGTTGCACGGCATAGGTGGATGGCAAAATTGTTTATTCTCAAGATGCACGATTCTTCCAATTCCATCATTTAGAGATCGCATTCCAGTAATTCGTGACGAAGTTACAACCATAAGTGGTCCAGGCGAGTTGATTGATGTTATTGTAACAGAGCGAGGGATTGCTATAAATCCATTAAGAAAAGACCTTATTGAGCAGATGAAAGGTTCAAATCTTCCAATTCGTGATATTATAGAGATTAAGGAAGAAGTAGAGGAAATTTGTGGAGGTCAGCCAGACCCACCAAAATTAGGAAACAAAATTATTGCGGCTATAAAATGGGTAGATGGCACTGTTATTGATTGTGTGCGACAGGTGATTGAGTAAGATTGTAACTTGCTTGTGAACAGATGAATCACTGGCAATTTTCATCATCAGAAGAAAGTATGCAATGAGATTAAGGAAAAGGAGGTATTATGAAAAAGGCAATCATAATATTCACTCTTTTATTGATT
This sequence comes from Candidatus Cloacimonadota bacterium, assembly GCA_003647765.1. GTDB lineage: Bacteria > Cloacimonadota > Cloacimonadia > JGIOTU-2 > B8-G9 > B8-G9. The sequence continues at coordinate 74 of QMNM01000102.1, read as the reverse complement.
CAAATTGGACTATTTGCTAAGATAAAAGATGTGAAAGGAAATGACGAACTTGTTATTATACATACTAATTATGG
>QMNM01000101.1 GCA_003647765.1 Candidatus Cloacimonadota bacterium | reverse complement strand
TTTGCAAAAGCACATTATGGTCTTGGTGTTGCATATGGAATTAAAGGTTGGAAAACAACATCTGCTGATTATTTTTATAAAGCTGGATTGTTATTTTTACAACAAAATGATAGAGAAATGGTTCTCCAAACTATTGATGCTATGAAAAATTTTGTTCCTAATTCTCATCTTATTTCAATATTAATCCAGAAATTATATGCAAATGATATTGAACCTATCCCCAAAAAATGAAAATGTTGAATATTCCGGCAGTGGTTTCATTATAAATAAAAATGGATTGATAGTAACAAACTATCATATAATAAAGGAAATGGAGAAGTTATTGGTATTGTTGTCTCATCTTTGAGTGCAAAATATTTTTATGAAAATGCGGATATTATTCCACAGAATGTTAATTTTGCTATCAAAGTTGATTATCTTAAAAATCTTATTTCAATGCTACCTGATGGTGAGGAAATATTAAGTCAAAAGAGTCAATTAAGAAATCTACCATTGGAAACACAATTTGAAAAAATAAAGCCATTTATTGTTATTATTAAAACATATTGATTGTAATGCCAAATAATATCAGAGGGAAAAATGGAAGGACTGCATCAACATTTATAGTAAATGAATCAGGCGTAAAAACAGCAGTTATTTTGCCTATGGAAAGTTATGAAGAATTGATAGAGGATCTTTATGATTTAGCAGTTATTGCAGAGAGAAAAGATGAACCAGTGATAAGTTTTGAGGAACTTAGAAAAAGGTTAAAGAATGACGGAATTATATAGTATATTCTGGAAGAATTCAGCAGAAAAAGACATCAAAAAAAAGGGAAAATATTTTGAAACAATTTATAAGAAAATACCAAATTATTTAACGACAATGAATGATGTGTCCATAGCATTAAGATTTACCGAATGAAAATATACGAGGAGAAAATAAAATGAAAATAATTGGAAATAAAAAAGCAATAAACAGTTCTAAAATAATACCTGTTGTGCCTCTTGAAAATAATGTTATTTTTCCTTATTTAATAATTCCTTTGGTTATAAAAAAGCAAAGTAATATTAAGTTAATAGATGATGTATTAGCGAGTGACAAAACAATTGGTTGTTTTTTAGCAAAGAAGCCAGATAAAAAAGATAAATTAGGATTTTATCGGATAGGATGTTCTGCTGTAGTTTTGAAAATGATGCGTTATGGTGAAACTATACACCTTTTAGTTCAAGGCATGCAACGGATAAAGCTAAAAGAAATTATTCAAACAAAGCCGTATCTTAAAGCAAAAGTATTATCTATTGAAGAAAGTACTGAAGTTGATGAGAAAATAGATGCAATGAAAAATGTTGCTCTTGATATGTTCAAAGATTTAATGAATTTACAAGTACAAATTCCTAATGAGGTATTTGAAACACTTAAACATTTACCAGAATTAAGTAGAATCTGCGATATTATTGCTGCGAATTCTAATATTAAAATAGTGGAAAAACAGACTATTTTAGAGACAATTCCATTAGACGAGAGATATACAAAAATGACTAGATTTCTCGCTTCTGCATTGAAAAGAATGAAAATAGAAAGCGACATTAGACAACAGGTAGATACGGATATGACAGATAGGCAAAGAGAGTATTATTTGCGAGAGCAACTTGCAGCTATAAAAAAGGAATTAGGTGAAAGTGATGAGATTGACCAGGAAATATTAAAATGGGAAAAAGTGATTACAAAGACAAAATTGCCAAAGTATGCTGAAAAAGCTGCAAGGGAAGAGTTAGCACGATTAAAGATGATGTCGCCTGCTTCATCAGAATATGCTGTTATTAGAAATTACTTGGAATGGATAATTCGTATGCCGTGGAACAAGAAGACAAAAGATAATTTGAATATTGAACGAATAGAGAAAATATTGAACAAAGACCATTATGGCTTAAAACAAGCAAAGGAAAGAGTTGTAGAATATATTGCTGTGAAGAAGTTAAAATCTGATATGAAGGGACCTATACTTTGTTTTGTTGGTCCTCCTGGCGTAGGGAAAACATCATTAGGAAAATCAATAGCTCGTGCTTTGGGTAGAAAATTCATTCGTATATCATTAGGCGGAATCCGTGATGAAGCAGAAATTAGAGGGCATAGACGCACTTATATAGGAGCAATGCCGGGTCGTATAATAAATGAAATTAAAAGAGTAGAATCTAAAAATCCAGTATTTATGTTAGATGAGGTAGATAAAATAGGTCAGGATTTCCGTGGTGACCCAGCTTCTGCTCTGCTAGAAGTATTAGATCCAGAACAAAACAACTCATTTACAGACCATTACCTAGATTTGTCTTTTGACCTGTCAGATGTAATGTTTATTACAACAGCTAATACTACAAACACTATTCCTTTGCCTTTACTGGATAGAATGGAACAAATTGAATTTTCCAGTTATATAGAGGAAGAAAAAATCAAAATTGCTCAACTATACTTAATTCCTAAGCAGATGAAAGAGAATGGATTATCAGGGAAATATATCAGATTTAAAAAGAGTGCTTTGCAAGAGATTTGCCGATATTATACAAGTGAAGCAGGAGTAAGAAATTTAGAAAGACAAATTGCAAAGGCGATGCGTAAAGTTGCCAGAAAAGTCGCAAGTGGAGAAAAAAAACTTAATGTAGTAACAAAGAACAATATAAAACAATATCTTGGAAATAAAAAGTATATAGATGAAATCGCTAATCGCAAAGACGAAATTGGTGTTGCTACTGGCTTGGCTTGGACACCTGTTGGCGGAAAAGTACTATTTGTAGAAGCATCTAAAATGGAAGGAAAAGGAAAATTGATTATTACAGGTTACTTAGGTGATGTAATGAAGGAGTCAGTAACAATTGCTAAAAGCTATTTGCATAGTAATGCTAAAAAATGTGGAATTGATAGTGAATTGTTTAATAAATATGATTTTCATATTCACATTCCTTCAGGTGCAATACCAAAAGACGGTCCATCTGCTGGAATTACTCTTACAGCATCTCTCGCATCCGTTCTATCCGAAAAGTATATACATCACGATATAGCAATGACAGGAGAAATTACTTTACAAGGAAAGGTGCTACCAGTCGGTGGAATTAAAGAAAAAGTATTAGCTGCTAAAAGAATGGGAATCTTGAAAATCATTCTGCCAGAAGAAAATAAAAAAGATATTTCGGAAATTGATAAAGAAGTTCTTACAGGTCTAAAATTTACTTATATTAATAACATTGATTATGTCTTGAAAACAGTTCTATTTGAAAAAAAGTAAAATAATGCTTTGTAAAGTAAATTCTGATTGATAGACAGAAGCACACAACTTCAGTTGTGGGGTGAACTTCTTATCTTAATAAAACCATCTTTTTTGTAATTGATTTTTCCTTTACTTTCAACCGATATAGATAAATTCCAATTGGTACATCTCTGTTTTTATTATCTTTTCCATTCCAAAACACACTACGAGTATCTAAATCTTTAATTCGGAATTGTTTTATTTGTTCTCCTTTGATATTATAAATAGATAAATCAAATTCTGATAATTTGCCAATGCTATTGGGTATTTGAAATTTAATTGTAGTTTGTGGATTACAGGGATTTGGATAATTTTGGTATAATATCAATTTGTTTGGCAATATCATTAAATTATTATTAACTGGTGTTCCAGCACTGGAAACGATTTTAATATCATCAATAATCCATCCAGGGTCAGTAAGAGTACCATCTGTGGTGAGTTTGAAACGGATAAATATACTCTCATTAAGCCAATTTTTCAAAGGCAATAAAATTCTGTGCCAAGTATGATAAACGCCAGAAATAGAGTATATCTGTTCCCAATTATTACCATCAGTAGAAATCTGTACAGAGCAAATATCATTATCCCATTCTGTATGATATTTTTGCCAGAATGATAAAATAACATCATCTCCAACATCGGACAAAGAGATTGGATTATGTGTGGTAATCATAACAGTAGAATTAGAACTGTAAAATTCATCAGGACTATCAGTCAAAGAATAATTGCCATTATGAGAATCTTCAATAATGCCCCAATCACCAATAATGTCCCAATTATCAGTGCCATTTTCCCAATCTTCATAAAAATGAACTGTGTCTGGCTTAAGCTCAATATCCCACTGAAATGTTCCACCAACAACATTTAAACTATCTATAACAGGCACACAATTATCAGCCATAATCCAAACAGTATGTTCACCTTCATAACTAGTAAAATTGAATGTTCCAGTATCCGTATAAACAGTGTCATTTTCTATATCAAAAATAATAATCTGTGCTGGAATTGGTATTTGATTGCAAGTAATTGTGCCGCTATAATTAGCTTCAGGCAGATGTTGTAATTCAATAATATCTAAATCTGTCTGACAGGAATTATTGATAGTTACATTATTGATAGTACTGTCCTTATATCCCTTTTTAACAAACTTTATGTTATAAGTGCCTGGATTTAGGACGCGCCAGAATCTGCCATAGAGTTCATCAGACATACGAGGAGCAAAATAGCTTGCATCGTATCCTTCTATTATCACTTCTGCGGCAATTGGTTCTTTGGTAATAGAATCGCAGATATGTCCAGTTAGCATTGCGGCATCAGTATTATTATATCCGATTGCTCTATTCAAAAGCCAATATGCACCTACACTACATCGGTTACAAGTATCTTCAATCAAGGCAGAATCCGGCTGAATGTTTGAAGTCCCGCATTCAATTAATAATTGTATCGTCCCATTTGCTTGATAGAACCAGTCGTGAGCATTGCCTTTTCGTCCAGTAGATGGAGATGGCTCATAATGACCACTTCCACCTTCTTTCACAATTAACCCAGCTACTGTTTCACCAATAATTTGATTTACAGCAAAATCTGGTGAACATTTATCACCATCCCACTTAAAAGAATAGAATACTTTTTCAGAGAAATTTCCAGTTCGTGAAGAATGCCAGTTTATAGAGAATATAAAATGCTGATTTTTCGCCAATTCCAGCACAGCTCTTGTCTCAGCTTCTGAGAACGGTGCAGGACCACGATAATAGTCATTCCACTGCTCCGGACCTATGTGATAAAGTGTATCACCGTGAACCCAGTTAAATGAGTAATTACGATTTGGGTCTACACCATCAATATCGCCACCTTCACCTGGGTCATAATCAAATATGCCATTTAGATTATTATCACGCTTATTTTTACGAAATGAAATATCCAAACCATCCATTACTACTTGCAATCCCTCCGGGTTTATACTTGGAATGAACCACATTTCCAACTCATAAAGCCAAACATTATAAGGCGACATATAGTAATGTTCTAATATGTCGTTAATCATATACATTGTTATTTCCACACCTAATACTTCTTCAGCATGACATTGTCCTACATACAACACAGCAGGTTCGTCTTCATCCACTGATGCATTATTAGATAATTTTACCGCCCAAATTGGAATGCTATCTGTAAAAGTTACTCCAATGGAATCAACAAAAACCAAATCAGGATATAGATTCTGCAAAGAATCAAGCTCTGCTTTAATCTCATCATAAGTATGATAACGCGGATCAAGTGATACCTGTGAAAATAAGTATGTATAAATTAAAATGAATATAGTAGCGATGATTATCTTTTTCATAATTTCCTCCTGTTAGCCACAAAATTTCAGGCAAAAACACAACAAGAATAGCACACTGAAGAACGCTGACTAAAGACACTGAATAACACTGATAAGAAATTATAAAATATGAATTGGTGAACTTGTGAATTAGGAAAAATTTATCAGTGTCATTCAGCATATTCAGTATTTTTCTGCGTCGAATTAATAAAAAGATATTAGACATTGTATCTTTTTAGCCAGGGAGAAACACGAAGAGATTTCTATTAAAATATTCCTATTTGACAGTATCAGCATTCTTTTCTTGTTTTCTTATTAGCCACGAAGAACACGAAGAAACACGAAGAAATTTCTATTAAAATATTCCTATTTGACAGTATCA
>QMNM01000100.1 GCA_003647765.1 Candidatus Cloacimonadota bacterium | reverse complement strand
TTTTAACCAGTTTATCCATTCATCAAAATTTTCTTTTGTTTTTGATGATAGCGAAGCCAAGTTCAAATTTTTATTTACTATCTTTGCGTATTTATAAGCGGTTTCAATTGAGAAGTCAAAATAATCTAACAGGTCAATTTTAGTGATAACCACAGCATCAGATTTTCTAAAAATCAATGGATATTTAGCTGGTTTATCATCGCCTTCTGGAACACTCATTATGACTATTCTTTTGTTCTCACCTAAATCATAACCAGCAGGACATACGAGATTTCCTACATTCTCAATAAATAGCACATCTATTTCAGAAAGTGGCAAATCTGATAGCGGTTGCTTCACCATTAAAGCATCTAAATGACACGCACCCTGAGTATTGATTTGGGCTACTGGTATGTTATACTTTTTTATCCTATCTGCGTCATTGCTTGTAGCTAAATCACCTTCAATAACACCAAAATTAATCTCATTTCCCAACTGCTCAATTGTTCGTTCTAAAAGAGTAGTTTTACCAGAACCAGGAGACCCAACAAGATTGACAGCGAAAATATTGTATTTTTTTATTAAATTGCGATTTTCTTCAGCAATAAGATCATTTGCTTTTAATACCTTTTGATAAATTTTTGTCTGCATAATTTGTCCTTTGAAAACATTTTTGTATAATAAATTCTATATCGTGTTAATCTGCAAATATTAACCACAGAGTCACAGAGAACACACAAAAGAATTTAATTTTCTAATACAAATTTATTTGAAAATTATGTAGCTTTGTGTCTTTGTGGTAAAAAATTTACACAAAAAACGAAATTTTAAATAGTAATACTATATTTACATTTAACCTTAAAAAGAAGATAATGAAAAATCTTGTCAAGAAATGAAATTGCTTATCTACTGATGTGATTTTCTTGACACACTATATTCAAATAGGGGTTTTTTTATCAAAAAAAAATTATGGTATCAATGAAATCTGTTATTATTTTTCTAACCTATTGTTTTAGTTAAAATTATATTTGGTATAATGGATAAAATATGCTCTTAATAATGAGCTTACGGATGATGCCAGTAAAAGAAAGAATGTTTCACAAGGAGAATGGCTAAATGAAAAGAATAACAATACCAGCAAAATATGAAAATAATTATATCATTCCTTTAAAAAAGATACCAAAAAACACTGTAAATATTAATATTGTAATAGATATTCCAGATGAATATGAAATTGATACATTAAAAGGTAAGTGGGTAGGATTAGATTCCACAAATCGTTTATTAAAAGATAGAGAAAGGGAAAAAATAAAAGAAGATGAAAAAGATTTATCTCTTTGATACTTCTGCTATTTTAACATTTTTCCTTAACGAAGATGGTGCTGATGAAGTGGCAAATTTACTAAAAAAGTCGTCTATTTCAGAAGTAGATATATATGCTTCCTTTATGAGTTATTATGAAATCTTTTATAGAATGTGGAAAAACCATAATTATAATGTAGCTCAAAAAATCTATAACGATTTAGTAAAATTACCAATTGAAAAAGCTGGATATGAAAAAGCATTTAATAAGGCAGTTGAAATTAAGGCTAAGAACAATCTTTCCGTAGTAGATAGTTGGGTTGCAGCAACTGCTTTTTTATTAAAGGCTATATTAGTTCATAAGGATCCTGAATTTGAGCAACTACCTTATATTGAACAATTAATATTGCCATATAAATAATAAAAATTGCAATTTAACTTGGAAAAATTTTCTTGCCTTTTATCCCATCATGGTTTTGACACATCACAAGGAGAAATTTATGTATAAAGAAGTAAATGTTAAAGAAGATATTACAAAAGCAGAGTTGCGTATTTTAGAATATTGGGAAATGAATAATATTGCAAAGAAAAGTGAGGACTTCCGTAAGGATAATAAAAAATTTGTATTTTATGAGGGACCTCCAACTGCTAATGGAATGCCAGGAATTCATCATGTAATTTCTCGGACAATAAAAGATGCTGTATGTCGTTATAAAACAATGCGTGGTTATCAAGTAAAAAGAAAAGCTGGTTGGGATACTCATGGCTTACCAGTAGAAATTGAAGTAGAAAAGCAATTAGGTATAGAAACTAAAGCTGATATTGAAGAGTATGGAATAGAGAAATTCAATCAGAAATGCCGTGAATCAGTGTTCACCTATGAAAAAGAATGGCGACAAATAACTAAACGGATAGGATACTGGTTAGATATGGACAATCCTTATATTACTCTAAAACCTGAATATATTGAAAGTGTATGGTGGCTTTTACATCAGTTCTGGAAACGAGGATATATTTATCAAGGATATAAAATTGTTCCATATTGCCCAAAATGCGGCACACCACTTTCAAGTCATGAAGTATCACAAGGCTACAAAGAAACTGAAGATCCGTCAGTATTCGTAAAGATGAAAGTCAAGAACCAAGAAGATACATATTTCCTTGTATGGACCACTACACCCTGGACATTATTATCTAATGTGGCTTTAGCAGTGCATCCAATTTATAAATATGTAAAAGTGAAACTAGGCAAAGAATATTTTATTCTTGCTGAAAAATGCCTTTCTGTGCTTAAAGGTAATTACAAGATTATTGAAAAGTTCACAGGTGCAGAATTGGAAGGAATGGAATATGAGCAGCTATTTCCTCTTGCTAAAGTGAACAAGAAGGCGTTTTATGTTTGCTTAGCTGATTTTGTTACTATGGATGATGGAACAGGCATTGTTCATATTGCTCCTGCGTTTGGGGAAGATGACTTTCAATTACGCAAAAAATACAACTTACCAGTACTCCAACCTGTTGATGGAGAAGGTAAGTTCACAGATGAAATTACTTTATGGAAAGGATTATTTGTCAAAGATGCGGACCAGAAAATTATTGAATATATGGAAAATAACAATATTCTTTATTATCAGTCAAAGATAAAACATACTTATCCATTTTGTTGGCGATGTGATACCCCACTTCTTTATTACGCCAGAAAGTCATGGTATATCAAAACAACTGCGTTTAAGGATAAGATGATTGAGAATAACAAGAAAATTAACTGGTATCCTCCATTTGTTGGTGAAAAACGATTCGGCGAATGGTTAGAAAATAACATTGATTGGGCAATTAGTCGTAATCGTTATTGGGGCACGCCTTTGAATATTTGGGTGTGTGAGAATTGTCAAAATCAATATAGTGTCCAATCTTTATTAGAGTTAAGAAAAGGTAAAATGAAAAATGGAGATGATGTGCCTGCTGATATTGATCCACATCGTCCTTATGTAGATGAGATATATTTTAAATGTCCAAAATGCGGTGGAAATATGTATCGTACAGAAGAGGTAATTGACTGCTGGTTTGATTCAGGTGCAATGCCTTTTGCTCAATGGCATTATCCATTTGAACATAAGGAGGAATTTGACAAAGAATTATTTCCAACAGATTTCATCTGTGAAGCAATTGACCAGACACGAGGATGGTTCTATACTTTACTCGCTATTTCTACTTTTATTAAAGGTGTCTCTTCTTACAAGACATGTTTAGTTAATGATATGGTGTTAGACAAATATGGTAAGAAGATGAGCAAGAGATTGGGAAATATTGTTAAACCAGAGGAAGTCATAAATAAGTATGGTGCTGATGCTATAAGATGGTATTTTTTAAGTGTTAGTCCACCATGGGTGCCAACTAGATTTGATATTGATATGGTTGCTGAAGTATCGCGCAGATTTTTCAGTACTTTGAAAAATGTCTATTCATTCTTTGTAACTTATGCTAATATTGACAAATTTAATATTGCAGAATATCCAGATAATTCTGAATATCATACATTATTAGATAAATGGGTTCTATCAAGATTGAATACGCTCATCAAGAACTCTATTGAGAATAATGATAAATATGAAATCACGAGAACAGTGCGTCAGATTCAGGATTTCATTATTGATGATGTAAGTAATTGGTATGTTAGAAGAAGTCGTGAACGATATTGGAGACCAGATATGACTACTGATAAAATATCTGCTTATAATGTGCTTTATCAAATTTTAGTTGTTACTTCACAATTGATTGCTCCTTTTGCTCCATTTATAGCAGAAGATATTTATACAAATCTTACAGGAAAAGAGAGTGTGCATTTAACCGAGTTTCCAATATACGATGAACAATTTATTGATAAGCAATTAGAAAAGGAAATGAGAATTGTTGCGAAAATCGTTTCATTAGCAAGAACTGCTCGTAATAATGCTCAAATCAAGGTAAGACAACCATTATCATTTCTATATGTACAGAAAAAGTATCAAGCAGAAGTAGAGAAATTGAAATCATTAATTATTGATGAAATCAATGTAAAAAATATTGGATATGTGGAAAGTAAAGATGGGTTCAGCAATTATATCATTAAGCCGAATTATAAGGTTCTTGGACCTAAATATGGAAAACATATAAGTAAAATTGCAGAGGCATTAGACAATATAGATGCTAATCATTTGGTAAAACAACTGCATAAAGAGGGTCTGTATCGTTTAGACATTGATAATTTGGAAGTTCGTCTGACTGAAAACGAACTTGTAATTGATTTGGAAAATAAAGAAGGTTATGTTATACAAGAAGAAGGCGATTCCTTTGTCATATTAGATACTAGAATTAGTAAGGAATTGAGATTAGAAGGCAATGCTCGGGAATTAGTAAATAAAATTCAGTTTATGCGTAAGGAGAATAATTTTGATATTACAGATAGGGTTGAAGTAAAATATTTTACTGATAATGATGCAGATATTGAACAGACATTTACTGAATTTGGAGATTATATCAAAAATGAAACATTAGCACTGGCATTACAAAAACAGGATAACAAGGATTCCTTAATGCAATGGAATATAAATGGTAAAAATGTGTGGCTGAAAGTGGAGAAAAGATAGCGAATGAGTGAACCATTCAAAGGAGGCTTTAGCGTTCTTTATTTGACTCAATGTCTGTGTTTACATCGCCGCAACCGATTCCTGTAAAAGGAGAGATTATTGAGAAAATATGCCACTGTTTTAGCTGTTTATAGAAACCAATATAAACTCTTTTATCGTAATAAGATTTTTTTTTGTCAGATTGCTGGTAGATTTTTCAGTAAAGAAAAGAGAAGTCCAGTGGTTGTTGGAGATGTTGTTGAAATTGATGAGAATAATCTTATAGTTAGTGTAAAAGCAAGAAAGAACTTACTAGGACGGAAAAGTAAGCATAATATATATCATCAGCAGGTTTTATTCGCAAATATTGATTTATTAGCAATTGTATCATCTGTAAAACAACCTAGTTTCAAATTTCAGTTCATTGACAGAATGTTGGTATTAGCAAGGTATTTCAATATAGAACCAATGATTGTAATAAATAAGATAGACCTTGCTAATAGCAGATTCACATTGCCAGATTTGTATAAGGATTTGGGAATAAATGTTTTTTATATTTGTGCAAATACTGGACAAGGAATTGATGAGTTTAAAAAAGGGATATTAAAAAAGAAAACAGCTATTGTTGGGCAATCAGGAGTAGGAAAAACTAGTATCATCAATAGAATAATTCCAGAACTAAATCTCAAGACCAGTGAAGTCCATAAGCAAACAGGCAAAGGTAAGCATACGACCACAGTTGCAGAGATGTTTCATATTAAAGGTGGTGGATTTATTGTAGATAGTCAAGGTATTAAGTCCATTGGATTGATGTATATTGATAATAATGAACTAGCTAAATATTTTATTGAATTTAGAAAATTTTTGCCATATTGTCAATTTGCTAATTGCTCGCATATTCATGAACCAAACTGTGCTATTAAAAAAGCAGTAGAACAAGGGAAAATTGCTAAATCAAGATATAGAAGTTATGTAATGATATATTATAATAAATAGCATAAAAATTCCTCAACAATGCCTAAATTCACCACAGAGGACACAGCGTAGGGCGTAATGCGTAGGGCGTAGGGCGTAGGGCAAAGCATTAAACAATTTTGTATAACTTTTATTTAGTTCTGTACTTATAAAGGATATTTGGTTTA
>QMNM01000099.1 GCA_003647765.1 Candidatus Cloacimonadota bacterium | reverse complement strand
TCTCTGTGTCTCTGTGGCAATCAAAGATAATTAGAGAACTCCCGCACTTGACGATAAGCACGGGAGTCGTAGACTATATTGGGGGAAATTAAAAGCCGAACCAGGGACCAATAGTAATAGTCATTCCATCAAATGAGGTTTCTGGTGATTTCTTTATCTCAAACACATCACCTGCGATTTCTGCATTCCAGCCATTTGTATATGAATAGCTCATTATATAACCAACTGTTGCTCTGACACCAAGCCAACTTGTTATACGATACATTAAACCTATTTTAGGATGGAATAAGATATAGTTCTTCTTAATCTTGATATAATTATTTGCTGACTTTTCTAATTGTGTATCAAATAGTTCCCAGTTATAATCACCGTCAACTTGTGAGATTTCAAGTGTATTTCCACCCCAGCCAAGCATAAATTCAGCCATAGAGACAATTTTTCTGGAAAATGGAATTCTTTTTGTTAAAGTGATCCCGCCATAGCCAGTTTTATACTTCATTCTTCTAATTACATTTAGAGTGTCATTAGGATTATCAGGATTTGGAACCTCATAATTTATTTTTTTATCAGAGGAATAGCCAGCACCCATACCTCCAATAAACAGTCCCTTGCCAATAGGTCCCTTTCCTCCACCGCCATTTAGGAATATGCCACTTTCTTTAAGTCCATTAAATCCAAATGACTTTATCAAATCATTAACATCATCAAGTTCAGGTGTGTACCAAACAGGAATCCAACTACCACCACCATATCCAGCTGATAATTTCTTTTTGCTCGATTTAATAACTTCACCTTCTTTTGTATATTTATGCTCACGAGAGCCTAAAGTCAAAGTAGTTGTCCTTACTTCACCATCACGGAAATACTTAACTTCAATCTTATCACCAACATTATGACTATTACGCAGTCTTATAAGATGGTCTTCATACTTTACCTTTTCTCCACCAAATTCCATTATAATATCATCTTTCATTAACCCAGCCTTAAATGCAGGACCATTTCTAACTACACTTGTAACTAAAACACCATAAGTTTGGTCATAACGCAATTCATACATCTTTTCGAATGTCAAATCCTTTAAATAAAGTCCTAAAAGCGGAGTGGTCTCATCAGATTCATCATCGTCAAATTTAAATTCCCATTTTACGGTCTTTTTCCCTTTAGCATCCTCTTTAATCTCTTTTTTCATTTCTTTCATTTCATCTTTGAATTCTTCAATTTCCTCATCCATAGATTGTGAAAGTAAAATGGGCTCTCCTTCATCTAATTTAATCATATTTTCATTAGCAACTAAAAGAGATGCTGACATCAATATTAGTATTGTCGCGATACTTATTATTTTTTTCATCATTCTCTCCTTTCTATTTAATTTTATTACTGAATACTTCCTACTCTTAAAGGTATTTTCTTCACTTCATTGTCTCTTTTAATATTTAGGAAAATGACATCACCAATATGTAAATTCTTGAGCAGAGTATAGAATGATTTTTCATCAACCACTTTTTTCTTATCAATTGATAAGATAATATCACCTACATTCAATTGAGATTCTTTTGCAGGTGAATCTGGAATGATAGATTTTATTTCCAGATAATTATCCGCATTTTTCTGACATTCAAATCCAAGAAATGGCTTTTCTTCTCTAAATTCAAGTTCTGAGAAAGATGGGATATTGCTATCATTACTAATCTTATAATAATCCGAAGGTTGTGGAATATTATAATGAATAGATGCAAAAGCACAACTTCCAATTAAGATAGATGCCAATGTTAAAAGTATTGCTCTCATCTTACTTCTCCTATACATTTTTTATGAAGAAGTAAGCAAATACTATGCCAAATTTATACGGAATGTCATAATTACTTAATATCTATAGTGATAAAGATTTTGTATTAAAAACAAATTATAGAACTTGCTGTTTTTACAATATAAAAATGATATGAGGGAATATCAAAATGATATAGTGAGCCGCAAAAAAAATATAGCCACAAAATTCTTTTAGGCTGCGACGGTGTAAACACTGACGCTGAGTCAATAAAAGGACGCTAAAGCGTCCTATAATATAGCACTTTTGTAAGTTGACAAAGTAAAAGTAATATAAAAGTGGAAAAAGTTATTCTAAATCTTGACTAATCACCAAAAATTTTTTTGCAATAATTTCTAACTCTAATAATGCTCTTAATTTATTGCCTTCTGGGAAATATACAGATGTATCAATAATATATGCTCTTTTCTGTTCTGGCTCATAAAAAGCAAAACTAACAAAAGCTCCGCCAATATAATATTTTTTATTCTGCCATCTTCCATAAAGTTTGTACCCATTATATTTGTTGAAAGTTGCATTCTCCTTAACTACATCCAGTTCTGAGAATTCATCTTCGTCATAATATTTCCATACCAATTCTTTTCTCTTTTCAAATAGCCACTTTTTTGATACATTATTTTCAGGCATATTTTCCCAATAAACAAATAGATAGCGGTCTGGGTATTTTTCTACACGCAATAAATAAGATACAAAATTATTTTCATCATCTCTACGAAATGTTTTGAAATATTTTGGCAATTGTATCTGCCATTGATAATGCTCTCTTTCATAATTCATTTCTTGTTTATTCACACCAGTACGATATGCAATCTTTTCTAATCGCTTCATCTCATTTGCCTTAAATTGCTCAAAAAGGAAGTTGAGTTTATCAAATGTACAAAGTAATGTCTGTTCTGCACTTTTACCCAAAACAAAAATCACTAATTGATCTCTTGCCCACAACTCATCCTGAACAAATATATTAGAGCCAGTAGTTTTTATGTTATTTATAACATGTTCACTTAATAGTTGCTTTACATAATTAGCAACTGGCTTATCACTAGTAATGTCAGCAAAAAATATTAAATTTGTGAATTTATAATAACGAGAAATGTCTTTAATATCAACTTTTTCTATGTTAAACAGTTTTTCATTTTGGGTTGTGAAAAACTCTCTTTCAAATGATTGTTTAATTTTATTTCTGCCATAGTCCCATATTGTTTTGTCAGCAAAAATATAAATGACATTTTTTTTGCCCCATGATATTGGCTTACGATAATCTTCTTTGCTTTTGTATGCCTCATTGGAGCTGGACTTGGAGGTTTTACCAGTTCCATTATTTTTGCCACTGCAACTAACAATTAACAATGCAATTAAAAAGATAATTGATATTTTTTGTAGATTCATTCTTTTATATCGTCCATAAATATTATGATGTAAAACTTTTGTGTGGTTTCCTATAATATATTTTTTCTCATATTCGTAAAATAATTGATTCCAGACACAATTGCAAGAACAACTACAATATAAAAAACTATGATAACTATCACAGGCAAAAAATTAAAATTGTTTAACAATGATTTATGAGCCAAAGCAATAATTATTCCAATCATCTGTAGCATAGTTTTTATTTTCCCCAAAATATCTGCTGAAAGATAAATGTTTTTTTTGGTCATTACAGCACGTAGTATTGTTACTAAAACTTCCCTGATTATAATAACAATTACCATCCATAAGTAAATATAGTCCCATACAAATAAAGCAAACAAAGCAGAGATTACCAAAATTTTATCTGCTAATGGATCCCATATTTTCCCAAAATTAGTTATCAGCTTATATTTTCTGGCTAAATGACCATCTAATACATCTGTTAAACAAGCAATTAAAAAAACTATGAATGAAAGCAGATACAGTTTGTAATAAAAACTGATAATTAAAAAAGATATTGTTAATAATATTCTTAGTAAAGTCAAAGCATTAGGCACTTTATATTTATCTATTATAACATTATATTTTCCCATATTAAAGCCATGAATTTACGAATTGAAATATTTATTTTTACTTTTACTATAGAGGTTTAGTAATTTTGCCATAAAGGGCAGCTGTTGCAGCAACAACCGGAGATGCTAAATATGTATCGCCATCTCCTTGCTTGCCCCTGAAATTACGATTAGAAGTTGATATTTGCACTTCTCCTTTACCTGTCATTCCAATTTGTCCAGAAGCACATCCTCCACAGCCTGGATTTGATATAATTGCTCCTGCATTAAATAAAATATTCAATATACCTGTGTACAGCATTTGCCCGTAAACCTCTTTTGTAGCAGGAACAATTCTTAACATTACTCCATCAGCAACTTTCTTATTTTTCAAAATATCAGCTACAGCTTTCATATCTTCATATCGCCCATTCGTGCAAGACCCAATAAATACAGAATGAATCTCTTTTCCCTCTAATTCACTTATATTTTTTACATTAGCCGGATTCGGAGGACAAGCAATTTGCGGCTCAATTCCTGAAATGTCATAACTCAATTCTTGACAATATACTGCATCGTCATCAGCAGTGATAAATTGGACTTTTTTTCCGGTTCGCTTAGATATTTCATTAACAACATTTTCACTTGCTTCTTGAAAAGCAACAATACCACCCAGTTCTGTCATCATACTAGAAAGAGTAATTCGTCCAGCTAAATCCAATCCTTGTATAGTTTTCCCATAATACTCAATGCATTTACCTAATGCACCTTTGGAGCCCAATTTTTTTAACATGAACAGTGCAATATCTTTGGCAGTAAGTGGATATTTTAATTCCCCTTCAATATTGATTTTAATTGTTTCAGGCACTTCAAACCATATCTTACCTGTTTTAAATGCAAAAGCAATATCTTGATCACCCATTCCTTGTCCAAATGCACCAACTGCTCCAAGTATGTTGAAATGACTATCAGTGCCAACAATTGTCTTATTTGGTTCAGCAATGCCTTGTTCTATTAAAATATGTGTGCCAATACCAGCATTTACATCATAAACTTTAATATTATGTTCTTTTGCAAAATTCCTGCAAATCATTTGATTATTCGCATAAGGAATGGTCTTTGCTGGAGCAACAGTATCAAAAGTGAACAGAATATTCTCTTTATCCGGCAAATCTTCACCAGGATACTCACGCTCAATATTTTTTACTACATTTGGACCACCAAAATCCCGTGCTGTTCTAACATCTAATTTTATCCATACAATCTCACCAGGATTCACATCTACCTCGTCTATTAAGTGATTTGTAATGATTTTCTCAATTATTGTCTGTCCCATAATTAATAATCTCCTCTCTCATTTAATTTTACTTTGTCAATTTACGATGTTTTTTCGTGTAATTTTGTGCCTGTCCCCTTAGATGATTGCTATCTGATGGGGGCTAAAAATTTTTTGTACTATACACAATCGCAACTTAACTTTAATAAAATGGTAGTTCCATAGAAGTACTGGTGAATGATTAACTAACGCATCTCAAATTGAATACAACTACTTATACAGGACTAGCCATTTTCAGACAATATAAATATGTCACTCCTATGGAGTTCTATATTTCTCTTGTCACAGATTTTTACAAATATATTACTCCTAACCGTGAAACCCGACTCGAGTTCAAAGAACCCGAGTCGAGTTTCTGTGAAAAAAAATCCCGTAGGGATGAAATACTCGTAGCAATAATTATAGTGTCAAATCATAGCTCCGTAGGAGCGATATAAATCTTATACAGGACTACCAATTAAATTTACTTTTTTTACATTCTTCTTTTATTTTATCAGCAAATTCAAATCCAATTTCTGACAATCTAATATTAAAATAAAGTGCAAAGACTAAATCATCAATATAATCTTTAAGTGCTTTCTGTTTCTCAAACTCAATTGCTGGACACGACTTTAATTCTGATAAACTGATTTTCTTATCTTCTAACTTTAACTCATTATGCATAAATTCCTTTTGAATAATTTTGGAAACAAAGTCCTTATCACTTTTTATTTTACATTTAATCCATTTACTATCTTTGACTAAAACAAGATTCTCATCTAAAATTTTAACACTATCAAATTTTTGCATCAGCACATCAGAAAAATCTACTAAATCCGAAAGTTTAACTTCTTCTAATTTCAGCATTTCTTCTGTGCGTTTGATAATCTCATCTTTGATAAACTGGTTATCTTCTGTGATTTTAGGAACACG
>QMNM01000098.1 GCA_003647765.1 Candidatus Cloacimonadota bacterium | reverse complement strand
TCCAACTATTATACAATAATTTTCCATAATTATCATTGTCGTTATGGCGAAATTGATATAATTGCACAAAAGAAAAAATTGTTAGCTTTTGTAGAAGTTAAGACAAGAAGTAGCACCAGTTTTGGAGAGCCAATTGACGCTGTTACAGAACAGAAGAGAGATAAAATCATTAAGACAGCATACAATTTCCTCGGCAAGTATCCTGAATATGACAAATATGGAACTCGCTTTGATGTTATCTGTATTACATATTTCCCTAAAAATAAGCAATTTCAATTGAAACATTATCAACAGGCATTTTTGGGAAAACCTATTTCAGATCATCCATATTAAAATTAGAGCCTAAATAATCACGCCAACTTGGGTCATTGGTCTCTCTATCATCATTTTCACTATAAACTAACCTATAATTTCCATCGCCACTAAAGTCAACAAAAATATAAACTCTCCGATATCCTGAATAATATTTCCATATCTTATAAGGCTTGGTCTCAAATTTCATCACTTCCTCAATGACCTCTTCTGGTGCACCATTTTTAATATAAATGCGACCTCTATCCGTATCCCAGCCAGTCCCATAATAAGAAAAATGCTCGTCTGCATACTCAAACCTAGTTATAACTCTCTCTCTAAATTCATTTATATTAGTGATTGGATTCGGATCATTCTTTTCCCAAAATTTTCTAATAAATCTCTGCTTACCCGTTATATTCAACTCATTCCAAAATTTCTCATCATTCCTACCTATAAAATATTTCAAATATCTAAATTCCTCATCAACATTGTAAGAAAAAGATTTAATTTCCTCACCTCTTCGTACAAAGACATTTTCTCCTTTTCTGATTTCCTGTTTATTAGTTGTCAACTTTATTTTAAAAAAATATTTTCCTGGCTCTAAATTAGCAATATCAATATTAGATTCACGAACATTTTTACCTAATAAATTATCTATCTTTTCTATCTTACTAAAAACTACTTCACCATTTTTATCTGTAAGGTAAACATATTCATTAACTTTTCTCGCATATTGAGAGTAAAATTCATAATAATAAAACAATTTAGAAAATTTATCAATATTGTAAATATGGCTTGGATTTACTAAATAAACAGTATCATTCCTCCTGAAATTTTTCATTGCTTCAGTAGTGTCTTCTGAAACAAAAGAATTTATCTCAATATCGCTCATCTCTATTAGATTATCAGAGTTCAGTACAGAAATTTCCTTGTCCCATACTATACTATTTTGGTCAATCTCATCTGTTACAGTGATTACTATACGATATGTTCCTTTACTAACTGTTATTGACATTTTATCAATAAAAAATCTATCCGCATTATAAGTGTCTCGTTCGCTATTAGCTACTATCATTTTAGAGAAATTTTTACTTCTTAATTTATCTAATTGCTCTCCATAAACCTCTAAATTAACATTGATACAAGCAGTAAATCTGCCTCTATTTTTGAAACATAATTCATTATTATTTATTCTATAAGTAATTTCAATTCTTGTGTTGCCATCATCATCTAAAAATCTTACACAATCAAAATATACATGTAATTTAGCGTATACTATGTTTGAGAAAAAAAGAATTATTATCAATAGTAACAATTTATTCTTATAACTTTCCATATCTCTTTATTTTGCTAATCTTAAATGAATTCCAATTTTTTTGTTATTGTGCAAACCTAACAAATATTCGCATAATTTCCGATGAGGATAGATATTATAATTCTGAGAGAGAATATCTAATTTTCCAAATTTTTTAGTATTGACAATGAAATGTAAATGGAATTTTCCTTCATTTTTGATTAAATATTCTTTGAATAATTTATCAATTGTGTCAGTAGAAAGGATATTCTCGTTGATAGTAATAACCATATCTCCTGATAGACGTTTAGGTAGTTCAGACCATTCAAGTATCTCTTCTCCAATAATTTTAAGTGAAGCATTGCCTTGCGGATTATAATCTCTTTTTGATATTTGCCCTGATACAAAAATAATTTTACCCTCTTTTAATACGTTTTTAAATTTATCATATATAGATGAAAATACTACCACTTCAAATTTTCCATACAAATCTTCTAATGTAAGAAATGCCATAGTGCGACCATTTTTATCTCGCTTTTTAGATATTTGGTCAATAATGCCAAAAATTTTAACATCGTTAAATACCGAGTTTCTTTTTTTCACACTACATTCTTGATATATTTTTGTGTCAAGATTAGAAAGTAATTTTATCTCTGCTTCATGTTGCACTAAAGGATGTCCAGAAATATAGAATCCTAATAGTTCTTTTTCTCGTTCCAATTTATATGTAATATCCCAATCTTTTACATCTGGCAATTCAGGATAAAGACTCTTTTTAGATTCATTTACCATCATTACATTAAATAGAGATTCTTGACCTTTTTCTTTTTCATTTTGTAGATTTGTGCCTATATGTAGAGATTTTTCTACTATTTTATAGTTCTGTGCTCTATTGCCTTCCAAGGAATCACAAGCACCTGCTGCAATTAAACTCTCTATAACAGATTTATTTGCTAATCTTGTATCAACCAATTCACAAAGCTGAAAAACATTGTCAAATTTTCCAATTATTTTTCTTTTCTCATAAATAGATTCTGCCGCTCTTTTGCCTACATTCTTTATTGCTTTCAGTCCAAAAATAATTTTCCCATTTTTCACTGTAAAATCATATCTACTTTGATTTATATCAGGTGGAATAACCTCAATGCCCATTTCTTTACAATTTTCTATATATTTAGCGATTTTTTCTGTATCTTCTTCAACAGTTAATAATGCCGCCATATATTCTGCTGTATAATGTGCTTTTAAATAGGCAGTTTGATAAGCAATAATACTATAAGAGACACTATGTGATTTATTAAACCCATATTCACCAAATTTACTAATCTTGTCATATATACTTTCTGCTGTTTCTTTTGATACGCCATTATTTATCGCACCTTTAATGAATTTGGGTCTCATCTGTTTGATAAGCTGTAGATTTTTTTTGCCCATTGCTTTTCTTAATACATCAGCATCACCCATATTAAAATTAGCTAATTTGTTAGCTATTTTCATAATTTGCTCTTGGTAAATCATTACCCCATAAGTGTCTTTCAAAATATTTTTTAAAATTGGATGGTCATATTTCACTCTTTTGCGACGATGCTTACGGTCAATGTATTCTATATGGTAATTGCTTCTCAATGGTCCAGGACGATGCAAAGCATTAGCTGCTGATAAATCCTCTATTGTTGTTGGCTTCATATCTATCAAAACTTTTTTCATTCCATTACTTTCAAACTGAAAAATCCCTTCTGTTTGACCGCTCTGAAAAAGCTTGTATGTATCTTTATCATTCAAAGGTATCTTATCAATATTTATCTCTTTATTATGATTTTCCTTAATCATCTTTAATGTTTTGTCAATAATTGTTAAGTTCTTCAAGCCAAGAAAATCCATTTTCAATAATTTAATCGTCTCTAACCAACTGCCCTCAAATTGTGTAACTATGCTATTGTCTTTTGTAGTTTTAGCTAGTGGGATATAATCTGTTAAATTGCCTGGAGCAATTACAATGCCTGCGGCATGAACACCAAAATGACGAGTTAGTCCCTCCAAAACTTTAGAGTACTTCAATAAATTCCTGTATTCACTTTTGCTATTTATTAACTCTAAAAAATCTGTATCTTTCTCTGCTTGTTCCAAACTCATTCCAGATGGAATCTTCTTAGCAATGCTGTCTACCTCGCTTAATGGTATTTCCATCACTCTTCCAACATCTCTAACAACTGACCGAGCTTTTAAGGTTCCAAAAGTTATAATTTTTGTAACAGATTTTTGGCCATATTTATTTATAACATAATCAATAATCTTGTCTCTATTCTCAGCACAAAAATCAATATCAATATCAGGCATACTAATACGATACGGATTAAGGAATCGTTCAAAAAGAAGTCCATACTTTAACGGATCAACTCTTGTAATGTCAAGCAAGTAGGAAACAATGCTTCCAGATGCAGAACCACGACCTGGTCCAACTGGAATATTCATTTTTCTGGCTGTCTCTACAAAATCCCGTACTATTAAAAAATATCCAGCAAATCCCATCTCACGAATAATTTCTAATTCATAGTTTATTCTATCTTCAATTTCTGGGGTCAACTTCTTGTATTTTTTCTCTACATTAGCAAAAGTAAGATGTTTTAAACACTCCTCCATACTTGAAAATTGTGAAGGAATATCTATTTTCGGTAAAAGAAAGTTATCAAAGTTCAACTCTAAATTACATTCATTTGCGATTTTTATAGTATTTTCCAGAGCTGAAGGAAAATCCTTAAACAAGGATTGCATTTCCTGTTCACTTTTAAAATAGACCTGATCTGTGTTAAACCGTAATCTATTAGTATCTGTGAGTTTTTTGCCTGTTTGTATACATAATAAAATGTCATGGGCTTTGGAATCTTCACGATTCATATAATGTGTATCATTAGATGCTACTAATCCTACGCCTGTTTTTTTAGAAAGTTCAACCAATCCTTCTCTCATTTTTTGTTCTTCTGGCAAGTTATGATTATGTATTTCTAAATAAAAATTCTCTTTGCCGAAAATTTTGATATATTGAGACAGGACTCTTTCAGATTTTTTCATCTTATCTGAAACAATGGCTTGAGCGATTTCTCCTTTGATACAACCGCTAAGTGCGATCAATCCTTTACTATATTTTTTCAATAATTTCTTATTTATTCGCGGTTTGTAATAGAATCCATCTAAAAAACTGATAGTGGATAATTTCATCAAATTATGATATCCTGTAATATTTTTAGCTAATAGAATTAGATGATATCTTTTATCATCTTTTCTCTCTTTAATGTCTCCATTGATTACATAAGCCTCTATACCTATAATCGGTTTAATCCCATATTTTTTTGCTGTTAGATAGAACTCTATTGCGCCATATAAATTACCATGATCTGTTATGGCAATAGCAGGCATAGCATATTCTTGTGTTTTTTTAATTAAATCTGGAATACGGCATGCACCGTCTAATAAGCTATATGTAGTATGATTGTGCAAGTGAACAAAAGACACTTTTCCTCCAAATAAAAAGCATTAAAGCATAGAACAAATCTTGGTAGATACACCACAGAGAACACAGAAAATAATTTATGGTCGCATAAAAATGAACATTGTTATATTACTATTTTTATAGTGATAATCCAGTTCCATTTCTATTTCTTTGTCTCAATGTTTTCTCAATTTTTTGAAGAGAGGGCAGAAATATTTTTCTTGTCAAATATAAATGGGAACAAATTCTTTGCTACTTTATGAAATTAGAAAATTTATTACATTATCATTATCAACTATTTCCGTACTCTCAAATAGAGGACTTCTACAAACTAATTTATCAGGCAGTAATGGGACCTAATCATTTGATATACAGTAAAGAGAGAGCATTTTACTATCTGAATCAAGAGATAAAAAATTTACTCTTTTTACTTGAAAATCCTTGTGAAAAATCAGTTAAGCAGCTGAACGAAATGACACCTCTTTTTGTTGATATTAGTCTACATATTCCTATTGTAAGGCTTAATTTATTACCTTATATCACACAAAAAGATGAATTGCAGAAAATTGAGAAGATTGAAAAGTTGTTTTTTTATTTTGTAAGAAGTGCTGAAGAGATTATTCCTAAAAAGGAAAATTTAATTCACACTTGGCAGAAAGTAGGGGAAATAATTAAGAATAGAGAATTGGGAATTGATATAAGCAAATACGAGGAATTCACTGAAAAGATAATTCATACGAATTTTTCTATTATATCTCATTCTATAGAATATAAAAATAAGTACAATCCTCATTATCGTATCATAAAAAAGAATTTTCTTGCTGAAATTTTATAAGACAAGAGTTCAAGAACTAGAATGTGCTTCCAAGGTCGTTTAGGAATGCTAAAGAAACAACTTCCTAAAAATTTGCTTTGATATATCATAGCCACGAAGTTCACGAAGTAGCACTAAAATAAAGTTTTGAATAAGGAAATTATTAGTGTAACTTAGTGTTCTTAGTGGCTGAAAAAT
>QMNM01000097.1 GCA_003647765.1 Candidatus Cloacimonadota bacterium | reverse complement strand
CAAGAGTTCAAGAGTTCAAGAGTCCAAGAGTTCAAGAGTTCAAGAGTTCAAGAGTTCAAGAGTCCAAGAGTTCAAGAGGTTCTTGTCATCTTGTTTTCTTGTTTTCTTGGCAGAGGTATAAATGAAAAAATTTTTTCGTTTAATGATACTTACAATTATAATTTTAGGCGGTTGTGATTTAGAAAGAACAAATCCACTTGATGGCATTACTCCACCTCCAGATATAAAATTTAAGAGTATATCAGGTGATACTCAGGTAAAAATAATTTGGTTCAAAAAAGACATTAGCATTGTTGATGGCTATTATCTATACAAATCATTAACTTGGGATGGCAAATATTACAGGATAAAGGATGAACCAAATAGTTCTTCTAATGATTCAACACAATATTGTTATGATTATGATGTAATGATTGACCATACATATTTTTATAAGATTTCTGCGTATAAGTATATAGTATCTGTTGGTGATACTTTGGAAGGTAGACTCTCTGAACCAGAATGGGTTGTATTAAAATAAGCCACGAAAATATGCGTAATGCGTAGTGCGTAATGCGTAGTGCGTAGTGCGTAAATTCACCACAGAGACACAGAGTACACAGAGAGAGAATTATGCTACAGAGAATACAGTGTGGGGCCTAGCCTATGGTTTGTCCTCCATAATCCTGACGAAGTAGTGTGTAAAAATACACAAAATATGCAGGAGAAAGCAATTATATTCAATGAACGAGCTTTACTTAAAATTGAATGAATCTCAGCAAGAGGTGGTAAAATCTACTGAAGGACCTGTTTTGGTTTTAGCTGGTGCTGGAAGTGGAAAAACACTCTCTATTGTGCATCGCATCGCATATCTAATCTCTGAAAAAATGGTAAGTCCTTGGCATATTCTTGCTGTTACTTTCACAAATAAGGCAGCAAATGAGATGAAATCACGACTGGAAAAATCATTCAAAATATCCACCAAGTCCCTATGGATAGGCACTTTTCACTCTATGTGTGCCCGTATCCTGAGAATAGAAAGTCAATATCTGCCATTCTCATCAAACTTCACTATATTTGATGCTAACGACCAAGATACCATTATTAAGAAAATAATGAAAAATTTAAATATCTCATCTAAACAATTCCATCCGAGTAAGGTAAAAAGTGCCATTTCCTTTCAAAAGAATAATCTAATCAGTTGGCAAGAATATGAACAAAATTACACTGACTCATTTTACACCAAAATCCTAGCCAAAGTATATAAAGCATATCAACAATATTTGGTAAAGAATAATGGTATGGATTTTGATGACCTGCTTTTCTATGTTGTAAATTTATTCAAAAAGAACAGCAAAGTTTTAGAGAAATATCAAAATAAATTTGAATATATTATGATAGATGAATATCAGGATACGAACTATGCACAATATAAAATTGTCTATGAACTTGGCAAAAAATACAAGAATGTATGTGTAGTTGGAGATGATGACCAGTCAATTTATGGTTGGCGCGGTGCTGACATTTACAATATACTCAGTTTTGAGAATGATTATCAGAATGCAAAAGTGATACCATTAGTGCAGAATTATCGCTCTACACGACTAATTCTGAAAGCAGCTAATTCTGTTATTTCTAATAATAGAGCTCGGCATAAAAAAGAGTTGTGGACTAAAAAACATATTGGCAATAGAATTAAAATTGTAGAACTTGATAATGAGAATGAAGAAGCAATGTATGTTGCTCAAAAAATTAAAGAGATCATTTGTGATAATAATGTCTCTTTGAACGATATTGCTGTATTATACCGCACAAATGCTCAATCAAGAGTTTTTGAGTCAGAGTTCTTGAATGCTAATATAAATTATAGAGTAATTGGTGGTATCAATTTTTATCAAAGAAAAGAGATTAAAGATGTGCTTGCATATTTAAGAATATTAGCAAATCCTCGTGATAATGAAAGTTTTTTACGTATTGTTAATTTTCCAAAAAGGCATCTTGGGAATGTTAGTATTGGTAAATTGATTGATTTTGCAAATCAAAAAGCTGTATCATTGAGAAAAAGTTTGGAATATATTGAGCAATGTCAGGATTTAAGTAATAACATAAAAGACAAATTCCAGAAATTTAATGATTTTTTGCTATCGTATGAAAAGAAAGCAGAAATTCTGCCAATCAATGAGCTAATGAATAATTTAGTTGATGATTTGAAATTATTATCAATTTATGAGCAACAGGAGTTAGTTAGTGGAGAGACCAGGGCAGATATGGTGAAAGAGCTCGTTGCTTCTGCTGAAGAATTTACATCTTTATATAAAGATGAATTTGGTAAGAAGCCGAAATTGAATGAATATCTTCAACAGGTCTCTCTGATAACTGATATTGACCGCACAGATAGTTCAGAAAATTCTGTATCTCTGATGACAATGCATAATGCCAAAGGATTGGAATTTTCTTATGTGTTCATTGTAGGAGCAGAGGATGGATTAATTCCACATAAAAATTCCATAGAAGAAAAAGCCCAATTGGAAGAGGAACGACGACTATTTTATGTATCCATCACAAGAGCAAAACATGATTTGTATATCACTTATGCTAATTGTAGACGATATTATGACTATTATAACTTTAATAGAGCATCACGGTTTATAGATGAAATAGACCCTGATACTGTGGAATATACTAATAAGCAATTTGAGAGAACATATCAGATTGCCAAGAAAAAGATAAATATATGCAAAGAACATTCAGCTAATTTATTGACTAATAAGGAATTCCAAGTTGGCAGTAAGATTATACATAAGACATTTGGCAAAGGGACTGTACTTGGTATTACGAAAAATGGTGCTAAAGCTAAACTAACTATTGCATTTGAGTCTGGGCGTATAAAAAAAATAATAGATTCTTTTGTAGAAAAAATATGATTCTCAAAATTTTTAAGAAAATTTTTTATATTTAGTTTGATAGTTAGCATAATAGAGGTATATTGTGGAAGCAAAAATAAAGAACATAAAAGACCAATTAGACATTCAATTAAAAAAGTGCAAAACTGTTCAGGAATTAAATGAAATTAAGGTAAGATTCTTTGGAAAGAAAAGTGAGCTTAGTTCTTTGTTAGGTAAAATACGGGAAATATCTCCGGAAAAGAGGCCTATTATTGGTAAGCTAATAAATGATGCCAAGCAGAAGATAGGTCAAGCAATAAACCATAAAAAAAGAGAATTGGAAGATATAGCATATCAAACATCTTTGGAAAAAGAATTACTTGACATTACAATGCCTGCTAATGTTCCACAAATTGGAGCAAGACATCCGATTTATACAGTGCAAGAAGAGTTAGAAGATATATTCTCATATCTCGGTTTTGAAGTTGCAGAAGGACCGGATATAGAGACAGAATATTATAATTTTGATGCATTAAATACTCCTAAGAATCATCCATCAAGAAGTATTCGGGATACTTTCTATACCAAATCTGGTGCTTTATTACGAACCCATACATCACCAGTGCAAATACGAATAATGGAGAAATATCAGCCGCCAATAAAGATTGTTGCTATTGGCAGATGCTATCGTAATGATAAACCAGATGCATCTCATATGCCTGTTTTCCATCAAATTGAAGCTCTTGTAGTAGATGAGGGAATATCTTTTGCTGATTTAAAAGGCACAATGGATTATTTTGTAAAACAGATGTTCGGTGTGAACATTAGATCACGGTTTCGTCCACATTTTTTCCCTTTTACAGAACCAAGTGCAGAAATGGATATCTTATGTGTTAATTGTAAAGGAAAAGGATGTCGTGTTTGTAAAGGGAGTGGTTGGTTAGAATTAGGCGGTGCAGGTATGGTTGACCCATCAGTATTAGAAGAAGTTGGCTATGATACAGAAAAATTCACAGGTTTTGCTTTCGGGTTCGGAATAGATAGAATCACAATGCTAAAATATAATATACCGTATATAAGAATATTGTTCCAAAATGACCTACGATTTTTGAAGATGCATAGAGCCTAAGGCGAGATGAAACCAGAAAGCATTAAAAAGAAAGGTGTAATATGAAAAAAAGTTTAACAATTAGACAAGGAAGTTATTTCTTTAATATTCTTAAATTAGTAGGAATTACAGTGCCGAATGCTAAAAATTTCAGCAGTAATACAATGAAAAAATATAACTAATTTTTTCACTTTCCTAAAAATGTTTATACGAATAAGTAAATAGTTGGGGTACAAATGATAATTAGTTATAATTGGCTTAAAGAATTAGTAGATTTTGAATTACCAATTACACAGCTGGCTGATAGATTAACTATGGCTGGTTTAGAAGTTGAGAAAATAACAGATTTAGGAGCAGATTTTCATAATATAGTTATAGGCAAAATCCTTAGTATAAAAAATCATCCACAAGCAGAAAAATTGAAAGTATGCCAAGTTGATATTGGTAAAGAAGAACCATTACAGATTGTATGTGGCGCTCCTAATTGTGCAGTAGGACAAAAAGTGCCTGTTGCTTTAATTGGAGCAAAGCTAAATCCAACCTTTACTGTAAAAAAGGTTAAATTGCGAGGCATTGAATCTTACGGAATGATCTGTGCAGAAGATGAGTTGGGCATTTCTAATGACCATTCTGGCATTATGGTAATACAAGAAAACAGGGCAGATATATCAGTTGGAGAAAATTTTGCAATGGCTCTTGGCTTTGACGATAATATGATTGAAATTGAAGTAACACCAAATCGGCCTGACTTGCTTGGAATGATTGGGATTGCAAGAGAAACAGCAATAATCGCTAATTCAGAATATAGAATTCCAAAGATAATGCTTTCTGAATCTGACGAAAAAACTGAGGACAATATCTCAGTGGAAATTAAAGACACTCGGCTATGTCCTCGTTATTGTGCCAGAATTATCAAAAATGTTGAAATTAAATCATCACCTCTTTGGCTAAAAAGGAGATTGAATTCCATAGGATTACGACCAATAAATAATGTTGTTGATGTAACAAATTTTGTAATGTGGGAGTTTGGCCATCCTTTGCACGCTTTTGATTACGATAAACTAACAGGGGAAAAAATTATTGTTAGAACTGGTCAAAAAGGCGAAACAATACAACTGCTTGACGAACAAACTTATCAGCTTTCTGATGAGAATTTAGTTATTGCAGATATAGAGAGGCCAATAGCTTTAGCTGGAATTATGGGTGGAATGAAATCTTCCATAAGCGAAAACACAAAAAATGTGGTATTAGAAGCTGCTTATTTTCTGCCTGATTCTATAAATAGGACTAGTTATAATTTCAATATAGATACAGATTCTTCTCATAGATTTGAACGCGGTATGGACCCAAACATATTAGAGACAGTTATTGACAGAGCTGCACAGTTAATAGCAGAAACTTCTGATGGGCAAGTATGTAAAGGTATTGTTTTTGGCAATCAGCGAACAGAAAAAATTCCTCTTAAAACCTGCTATCTGCGTCCAGAAAGAGCTAATAAAATATTGGCTACAAACATAAAAACCGATCAGATGCTTTATTATCTGAATAAACTAAATATTAAGACAGAAAAAATACACAACGATAAGTTTAAGATTTTCGTCCCAAGTTTTCGTCCAGATATTACAAGAGAAATAGACATAATTGAAGAAATTGCCCGTTGTTATGGCTATGATAAAATTGATTCTTACTATACACTGCCTAAAATTGAAGATAAAAGAAAAAGAATTTCTATACGAAAGCTGACAAACTATTTAGTTCAAAATGGATTTTATGAAGTTTGTAATATGAGTTTTTCTAATGTTGAACTAATGAAGAAATTGAATATTCCTGAAAATGACTATCGGTATAATTATATAGAAATTGCTAATCCTATAGGTAAAGAATTCTCTATTATGAGAACCACTCTTATCCCGGATCTGTTAGAGAATGCAAAATATAATCTTGACCAAAAAATAGAAGATATAAAGTTTTTTGAACTAAACAAAATTTATCTAAAAGATGAAGCTAATCTGAGTGTGAAGAAGCGGTCTATTCATACAAATCAACTCAAGCGTATGACTAAAGCAAAAGAGGAATTATGTTTGTGTGGACTGATTATAGGTAATTTTTATCAAAAACATTGGCAGAGGAAAAATACT
>QMNM01000096.1 GCA_003647765.1 Candidatus Cloacimonadota bacterium | reverse complement strand
TTGCGTCAACTTTTATTCTACTTTTATGCTTTAGTTTATGATTAATCACATTATTTTCATCAATAATAATTGAATAGTCATCTAATCTGAGTGTGGTGGTTATGCCGCAAACAATGCAATCATTATGAGTTTGATTATATTTATTAGATAATAATATAAGCACTGGACGAACCTTGTAAGCAGATAAATTGGAAAAAGGAAATGGAACTAATACAATAGTTCCTTGATTATAGATATTCATTCCATACCTCATCTTCAATATTATTCCATAATTCATTAAATTTTTTTATGGAATGTTCTCGTAAATCCCAAAAGTAATCTTCTTCTACCTCAACTTCTTCAGTTGTATAATTCTTTAATTTATTAATTAAATTCCAAAATTCCCCTTTTGGAATGATAATATTGTTTCCTAATTCAATGGTATGTAATGTAATCATATTAATCCCTGTTTTTCTTTGACATAAAGGACACACCGATTAAATATCTCTGCATTTAACGAAGCAGACCAAAGCATAAAAATTATTTTACTAATAATTTTGGCATTTTATAAAAAGTTCCAATTTGCAATTTCACTGTCAAATATAATTTGTTAGAAATTTGACCCATTTCTATAAATATTAAGACGAGTTAAGTTTCGGTGAACTTAATTTAATATTAAACCATTCCGAAAGGTAGTGGATATAATGATTATCAAATTATACAGAGGACATAGTATTCTATAAATATTTTTGATGTAGAGACCTAATACCGAGTTTATTCTTGACTAAAAATGAAGCTATAAAAAATTTGACATCGTAATAAATAAGAGTGTGATTTTAACATAAGTGATGTTGTCAAATTTGGAATTATTAATGAAAGCGTATTTAATAATGATGGCTGATACTTAGTTAAGTATTATTCTATGTGATTTTTCGTGTGATTCTGTTTATGTAAATTTGACAATATTGCAAAATTTATAAGGAGAGTGAGATGAAGAAAATATTTTCTATAGGATTTACTCTTGTATTGCTCGGTTCTATGTTTCTTAGTAGTTGTGCTCCGCCTCCCCCGCCAATAACAAAGGTACAAATTGACGAGGTAAAACGGTCTGCATTAGAAAAAGAGAAAAAAGTAGATGAGCTTAAAAAAGAGAGAATGGACTTAGAGAAACAGATTGCAGAGAAACAAGAGGAGATAAAGATTCTTGAAGAACGATTAAAGAAAATAAAAGAATAGGGAGATATTTATTATGAAAAGAATAATTCTTATATCCGGTCTGGTTTTGTTTATACTTCCTTGTATCTTGTGCGCAGATGTTGAATTTTTAACTGAAAAGGAGTATAAGGATTTATCCAAGACGCAGAGACTTAAATATTGGGAAGATTTGGAAAATGAACTTGCTATGTGGCAGCAAAGAGATTCTCAAGCTCAAGAAGAGATTGAAAAAGTAACTAATTTGATTGAAGAGCTGAAAGCTAAAAAAAGTGAGATGACAACTCGGCGAGATAATCTCTATAATGAAATTATCGCTTCTGCTGGTAAGACATTAAGTGATGTTCAACGAATCCACGAGAAAATTAAAGAATATAAAAATAAGGTCAATAATTATCAGAAATTATCAAATAAAGAATTGTATAGACGCAGAAAAGATGTTGAATCCTTCACAGAAGGATATTGGGAATTTAGAGAAAATAAATTAACTAATCTTCCTGAATTTGACAATGCTTTTCAAGAGCTAGACAGAAGCATCAGAAAGTTATCAAAGGACTTAATAGCAGCTCGTCCAAAGTACTATGAAGATGATTATGTTGTTGTAAAAAATGATTATCTTTCCAAAATTTCTGGATATGACCATATATACAATGATCCGAAAAAATGGGGTATTATCTATCGCGCTAATCGCGACAAGATTAAAGATCCTGATTTGATTTATATTGATCAAATATTAAAAATACCTCGTGGCTTACCTACAAGCTGGAAGGTATATCGCGGAGAATATTTATCAAAAATATCAGCATATCCAGAAATATATAACAATGCATTAAAATGGCCAGTTATCTACAATGCTAACAAGGATCAGATAAAGGATCCTGACTTGATATATCCTAATCAAATTCTTCGTATCCCACGAGATTAATAGCATCTATAAATTTATGCCCCTTATAATTATAATATTTTATAATATTTAAGGGGCTTATAATTTAAACTCTTTTCATTTACCACAGAAATGAATTAAACGCA
This sequence comes from Candidatus Cloacimonadota bacterium, assembly GCA_003647765.1. GTDB lineage: Bacteria > Cloacimonadota > Cloacimonadia > JGIOTU-2 > B8-G9 > B8-G9. The sequence goes on along the minus strand of QMNM01000096.1, from coordinate 3,940 downwards.
AACCAAATGACTTTACAAACTCATCACAAAAGATTTATAAAAAAGATAAAAAAGGTTCGCGTGAGTTCGCATAGTTCGTATAAGTTCGCGTCTGCAAGTTCGCGATTGAATAAGGAAAATGAAAAGAATCTTCTTAAAAAAAATGACAAACATTCCCAAAAATAAAACTTATCTATCAATAGGATACATAATTATATCTGCGCTCATTGTTCTAATAATATTCCTAATTTACAATAAGCCAAAAGGTGGATTTAATTATACTAATCTTCATCCTGGACAATTCAGTGATAAAGATATTATAGCACCCTTTAATTTTAATATCTATAAAAATAATATAGAATTAAGCAAGGAACAAGCCAAAGCAGCGGCAAATATAATCCCTGTGTATTCCATATCAGAAGATGTTATCTTTAATATACAACGAAACATTGACTCTTTCTTTGAACAATATGATTATCTTAGTAAATTAAATTTAGACAATAAAGGAAAAGTAGAGCAAATGAGGAAAAATGGATATAATATCTCACCTAATGTAATAAAAATGCTTGATGAACTAAATAACATAGGAAAAATTCGTAATATTCTTAAACAAGCATTTGCTCAAGTTAGTGAAAAAGGAATAGTCAATAAAATTGAAGATAAGACAATTTATTTGAAAAGAGGTGGGAAAACTACTCTTACTAATTTAAATGAGCTGTATGATATTCATAAGGCAAAAGCAGAGATTGTTAAGATATGTATTAAGTTCACTAATAATCCCAAGTTGACTCCGCTATTTGCAAATATGTCAGATATGTTTTTATCTTATGATGTAGTATTTGATAAAAAGGAAACAGGGAAATTAAAAGAAAAGGCAATTGAAAGCGTATCCCCAATTAAAGGTAAAGTCCTAAAAGATGACAAAATTATCGGCAAAGATGAGATTATTACAAACGAAGTTTATGATAAATTAAGATCTCTTGAAATAGAAAGGGAAAAATGTATAACTGGTACCAATAATATAATTTTTACAATAATAGGAGAATTTTTATATATATTATTATGCTTTTTTATCTTATATACTCTTCTCTATTTTATTAAACCAGATTACATCCAAAAGTTATCTATACTTAGATTCTTGCTTATTTCTGCTGTTGTTATTATTGGAGTATCAATTTCCTTAAAATCAACTAATATATCAATTTATATTTTACCGTTCGGCTTACCAATTATTTTGATTGCTGTACTACTTGATATTCCCACTGCTTTAATATTTGCTTTCGCTAATTCATTTTTACTTGCAGGCGTATTAAACTGGAATTTTTTAACTGTGTTTATTATAATTGTTTCTGGTAGTTCTGCTATATTAGCATTGAAGGATGTCAGAGCTTTTAAGGATTTTTACAGTACTGGACTCTATATGATAATTATGTTAGCTGTTTCATTGGTTATTATTGGATTGATTAGAATGGAAGCCATTGGTTCTATAGCACAGAATTTTGGTTGGGGTGTTTTAGGCATTTTAATATCCATTTTATCAGCAATGGCATTGGTAAGACCCATAGAAAACACATTACCAGTTATATCAAATTTTCATCTCTTGGAACTGGCAGATTTCAATCATTCATTATTAAAACAATTATCTGAAAAAGCACCAGGCACTTATCAGCATGTATTACAAGTCAGTCATATTGCAGAAGCATCAGCAAAAGCTATCAATGCTAATCCGTTATTAACAAGAGTCGGTAGCTATTATCACGATATTGGAAAAATAGAAAATGCACAATATTTTACAGAAAATAATCCAGATTCAGCAGTATTACATAACGAGATATCTTCTAAAGAAAGTGCTAATATTATAAAAACTCATATATCTAATGGATTAAAATTAGCAAAACAATATAGATTGCCAAAGGAAATTCAAGATTTTATTATACAACATCACGGTGATGGACTGATATACTATTTTTATAAACAAGCAAAAGATAATAATGAACAAATATCTTTTTCTGACTTTACTTATGATGGACCAAAACCTCAAACAAAGGAATCTGCGATTGTAATGATTGCTGATATTATAGAATCAACAGTAAAATCCTTACCAGATCCTACACTAGAAAAAATCAGAAATGTAATTGATACAACTATTGACCAATTGATTAAAAATGACCAATTAACTGAATCAGGACTAAGCTTAAAAGACATAAAAGAAATTAAAAAAAGTATGTTCCCTGTTTTAAAAGGAATATATCAAAAAAGGATTGAATATCCTAAACAGGAAAGCGTAGGGCGTAAGGCGTAATGCGTAGGGCGTAGGGCGTAAGGCGTAAGGTAATTTGGCATGGTAAAGAATGCAACAGGACAAGTCATAATTTTTTGTGTGTTTGCCTGATTACCCTGTGAAATAAAAGTATATGAAAAACCATGACAATTGGACTCAGTAAAAAATAAATATTTTGAATTCGTGAGTTCGTGGCTAAACATGAAAAATGTAAATATCAATTTTGAAACTGATATAGAAAAGTCCAGTATGGACATTGATGAAATAAAATCATTACTAAAAAATATTTATAAACAAGAGAATATAGATCAGAAGTGTGAGTTAAATATCATTTTTGTTGATAATCAATATATACACAGATTAAATAAGAGATATAGAAATATTGATAGTGCTACTGATGTATTGTCATTTCCTGTTGACACAGTATTTCTTCCAGATGGCGTGTGTATATTAGGAGATATTTTTATTTCCATAGAGCGAGCAAAAGAGCAAGCAAAAATGTATAATGTTTCTCTATTAGAAGAGGTCAAACACTTGGTTATACATGGGATTTTGCATCTTTTAGGATATCATCATAATACTGAAGAACAAAGAATAAAGATGCAGGATTTAGAGAGGAAATATTTAACTTTAGGTTGCGACGGTGTACACACCAAAGATGAGTCAATAAAAAAATGCTGAAGCATACTGTAAAATAGCGTTCTTTAGAACGTTATTTTTGGCTTAGCATGTGGGTTTCACTCACTCGCACTTTTGTAAATTTGACAAAGTAAAAATAAGGAGATTGATTTTAAGTGGACGATAGTGATCTGTGGCTATATTTAATATTGATAGTCATATTTGTGCTTTTTTCTGCTTTTTTCTCTGGTACAGAGACAGCTCTCTTTTCCCTATCAAAATTGCAGAGAAAGAAATTGGAGCAGGCGAAAACAAATTCAGCAAAGAATATTCCCAAACTATTAAATAAGCCAAGACAGATATTAATTACTATTTTGCTTGGTAATACTATTGTTAATGTTGCGGCTTCTTCTGTATCTACTATTTTAGCAGTTATTATTAGTGAAAAGTTTATCCATAATGTTTCTGTAGCAGTATCAATAGAAATCGTTGTAATGACAGTGGTTTTGCTAATTTTTGGAGAAATTACACCAAAGAGTTTTGCCATTAGATTTTCTGAAAATTATGCTGTCAAAACTAGCTATGTGCTATCATTTTTCCGTATATTATTCTATCCCATTGTAAAAATTTTAGAATGGATTACAATGCTTTTTACTTTCAAAAATCCACTATCTATTAAAATGGATAAAATCACATCTGAAGATATAAAAAATATGATCTCTACAAATTCTTACGACACTATGCTAAAGAAACAAGAAAAAGAAATGATTGATAGTGTATTCAGCTTTTCTAATAAGTTAGTGAAAGAAATAATGATACCACGCATAGATATTATAGCTGTAAATATTGAACAGGATATTGATAAACTAAGAGATACAATCAGCCAATCTGGACACTCACGCATTCCAATCTATAAAGAAGATATTGATAATATTTTGGGAATTATATATGCAAAAGATATTATTTTGAATCAGGAACAAAACTTCACAATTTCATCCTTGATACGAGATTGTTATTTTATACCAGAAAATATGAAAATCCAGCTACTGTTGAATGAATTTC
>QMNM01000095.1 GCA_003647765.1 Candidatus Cloacimonadota bacterium | reverse complement strand
TGTATCAGCAGAAGAGATGGTAACATCTACATTACTGGCATCTTCCAAACCAACATTAGTCATCTCAAGAGATAGTCCAATGTCCTCACCAAAATCAACTAATCCATTATTATTTCCAGCACTATCATCTATCTGATGAGCAGAATAGACAACATAAGGACCTTCATTTGGAATAAATATAATCGGGAAACTTGTAGGCAGGCAGTTATATCCAGAAATAACTATCTCTGCATCGCCAGGCATTACTATCAAAGGGTCTATGTTAATCTGAGCGATTCCATTAGCATCCGTAGTTCCAATTCCATTGCACACATCATCTTTGAATAATACACAATTAAGCCCTTCAACTGGATTTCCATTATCTGTCACAGTAACCTCTAAACATGGAACTCCAACTGGAATACTAGTCTGATAATCCGCTTGAACAGTTATCGGCTCATCAGTCCACACAGCCATTGCCGGGTCGCCAAGAACATTACAACAATAAAAGCACCATCGTAATGCACCTTCTTCCCATTGTCCGGGAGCATTTACCCAGGGAGAAGTTGCAGTCCTTGACTCTGAATGTGCAGAACCTATTCTACTCAACTTATCATTATAAAGAGCATCCACAAACTCACGATGCAGATGTGCAGACGGACCTTCTGTCTGTCCCTCATTGAACCATCCATAACGAGAATTGCCTACAAATGCAACTGCAAAATTCTCAATAGTAACCATTTTCTCTGCTATGCAATCACTCGCATCAAAAGCACCTGAATAACAACCGTGTGTATAAACCATTGTAAAATTATGGTCAATACCATTAACTCCTGAAAAATTGGAATTCGTTATTTCATACGAATCCAGACGCATACAATAATTAGTATTTGCATGTCCACAATGGTGAACAAATGACTTGCCTTCATTGATTTCGGATATCAAAGTGCTACCAGACCAGGAACCCATATCACGGTCATAGAGTTTTGTTATATTTTGATCTTCTGGGATACCATCAGTTATATAACCATTATCTTCGTGATAGCCAATGAGTAAATCCAGATAATCACCACCCCAGGTCAGCGGATTACTCCATAGATGCTCACCAGCAAGTAATGGGTCTCGCAGTTCACCAGTTATCGGACTGTCCTGATAGGATATGGTTTTATTCAGCATGTTGTTCAGGTCTGTTATATTACTAATAGTAAATCGTGCAACAGAGATTTCTGGCAATAAGTCATCCTCGCCAATTTCACCCCATAGATTATCACCATCATCATTCCAAGTGCCGTCAAGAGCAGAATAATATAAGTCAGATGGAATATTATCATCCTCATAAGTTGAGCTGGAATAGACAACACAATAAAATCCACGATAAGGCACAAGTTCCACATCGCCACTTAAAAGCACATGCTCAATGCTATGATTCTGATATTCCTGAATGATATAATTACGGATTTTCTCTTGCAAGTCCTGACCTGGCATAGTAGAATTTATATCTTCAGTAGTGGCAATTTGTGTTTTGATTCCGCGAACATAATACAAATCAATAAGTGTTTGATAATTATCCGCATATTGAAATGGTGTTACTATTAATAATTGGTAATCATCATCTTTGGCTTTTCTCTGCGGATATTGTGAAATCAATTCCGGATTCTGGGCGAACTTGTGAACCTTTTGTAATATTGTTGAAGATGTATTCAGATTATTCAATCCGTAATGAGCTTTTACATCACTTTTAGTATGAATTCTGATTGTAACAGTTTTATAGAATTTCACCTTTCCAGATGCTGGATAATACATCATTGGAGTAAAAGCAGAAAGAGCAAATGAAAAGCCATTCATAAAGTGTGTTGACAATTTGCCTGTTAATGATGTTGGATATTGCTCATTGCTTTTATAGATTTCAGCATTCTTAACGAACTTGCCAGTTCTACCTCTGGAAATAGGTTGAGAATGCTGTTGTGGATAGATTTGGAAATTGCCAGGGATTTCAACTTCATTCTCACCTATTATTTCAATAGATTCTGCAATTTCTCCAGGTGGCAATAGTATAGATACAGAATGATATGATAACACTGGCTCACCTGCTTTTCCTGTTGGCAGAGTATTGTCAAATACAATTATCTGATAACCATGCACATCTGTTATCTGATAATTCTCAAACTGGTAATTTTTCTCAACAATATCAGCATTCACCAAAATAACCTGTGCTACCAAAAATATTAATGAGAGAATAATTACCACATAATTTTTTGCTTTCATTTTAAACCTCCTGATATTTGTCAATTATGATATTTGATAAATATGCTAAAAATAAGCAAAATTTTTATTCAAATAATTTTGACCAGAGAACATTTTACAACTTAGTGCTGTCAAGAAAAACTTATGAAATGTAAAAAATGCCCAGATTAGTTAGACATTAATCTGAGCGTTTTTGTAGGGACAAAAAGTTTGACAAGAATCAGGCCTTTTTATTCCTTTGGAAGATAAAATGATTAGACATTACCAAAGCTTGGGCTTGGTAATGGGTGAATGGGTAAATGAGTAAATGGGTGAATGAGTGAATGAGTAAAGATGATACTCTTCACCCTGATAAATCATCGTATTACCTTAAAAAATGTTTGGATTTCACCATAAAGGCAGAAACACACAAAGAATATAAGTCATTTTAAAAAATTTCTGTGACTCCGTGTCTCTGTGGTTTAATCTTTTTTCGCAATGATAGGAAAATTCTATTTTGCAGATCTATTGAAATAAAATCCAAAGGGGCTAAAATAATTATGAAAAAATCTATAACTGAACTCATATTTTATAACAATCTATCACTGTTGTTCTTATTATTGTTATTTATATTCAATTCGCTTTTTGCTCAGCAATCTGTTACAATATATGATATTCAATACACGACAAATCCTTCTGGGAACTCACCTTATAATGGTCAAATTGTAACTACATCTGGAATAGTAACTGGTACTTATGAACAATATGGTTCAACAAAATTTTTCATTTCAGAACCAGAAGGTGGCGAATGGAAAGGACTCTTTATTTACAATGCAAATTCAGGATATTCTCCGAGTGTCGGCGATGAAGTGCAGTTGACAGGTGAGGTCTATGAATATTATGAAATGACAGAAATAAAAAATCTATCTTCTTTTACCATCCTAAGTTCAGGCAATCCTATTCCAACTCCATTAGAAGTTACAACTTATGGAGTTGCTACAACTGAAGCGTATGAAGGCATTCTTGTAAAAGTTTCCAATGTTGTAGTTAATAGCATAGGTAATCATGGACAATGGTATGTTGATGATGGAACTGGCCAATGCCAAATTGATGATCTATTTGATTACTCGTATATTCCAGTAATTGGAGATATTTTGGAGAGTATTACTGGTCTTGTTGATTATGCTTATGGAGAATATGCTATCAATCCTCGTATAGATGATGATATTGTTGAGATGATTACAAATCCAAGTTCTGGTGAAATCAATGTATATTTCACAAAATCAGTGAATAATAATTTCTCAACTGGCGTCAATGCTCAGGGCGATGTTGATGTTGCTCAAAAAGTGATTGCTCGTTTTGATTCAGCTCAATATTCCATTGATGTTGCAATGTATCTTTTCAAAAATACGAATATTGCAAATGCTTTGATTTCCGCTTATGATAGAGGAGTTGCTGTACGTGTGATTACAGAGCATGATTATATTGGAGAAACAGCAATTGTATCTATTCAAAATGCTGGAATTACAGTAATTGACGATTCTTATGGAGCAAATTCTGGCAATTATGGAATGCATAATAAATTCGCAATTATAGATGCAAGAGATAATACTTCTTATATGGACGACTGGGTACTAACTGGCTCATATAATTACAGTTGGGGTGCGCAGAATTACAATGCTGAAAATATGATTGAAATTCAAGATAATTATTTGGCATCTGCTTATACAATTGAGTTTAACGAAATGTGGGGTAGTAGTTCGGATATTCCGAATCCGTCAAATTCAAAATTTCAAGGCAATAAAGCAGATAACATTCCGCATAGTTTCACAATAGCTGGAAAAACAGTTGAGCTGTATATGGGACCAACTGATGGCATCGCTGATAAAATAAAATCTGCCATCTATTCTGCTGATAATGATATTGAATTCTGCATTTATGCATTTACAAAAGATGATATTGAGACAGCAATGCAAAACCGTTGGAATACTGTCCCAAATTTAATTTATTCTGCGGTCTTTGATTCTGCAATGGCAAATGATCCAAATAGCAAATATAGTGATATATTAGCATGGAATCCAGTTCCACCAATACGAAAGTCAGTCGGAGTTGTTCATAGCAAATATTTGATTATAGATACAAACGACGAAACAAGCGACCCAATAGTTACTATTGGGTCTAATAATTGGTCAAATAATGGATGCTGTCATAATGATGAGAATATTCTGATAATTCACAGCGATACATTGAGTAATGTGTATTATCAAGAGTTCAAAAAACGATATTATGAAGCACCTGGAATTACTCCGATTTACGACATTCAATATACTATAAATGCTGGCGATAGCACATATCCCTCCAATCTGGAAGGAGAGAATATTACTATAACTGGTATAGTTACAGCAGATAGTTATAATGGAAATAATTTTTTTGTCTCTGATACATCAGGTTGTGTATGGAAAGGTATTTATATCTATAATTCTTCAATCCAGCCGAATGTCGGTGATAAGATTCAATTAACAGGTGAAGTGGACGAATATTATGGCTTGACTGAAATTAAGAATACAAGTTCATATTCTATAATAAGCAATGGAAATCCTATTCCAGAGCCAATTGTAGTTAATACTGGTGATTTGATATATTCAGCAGATGCAGAACAATATGAGGGCTGTTTAGTAAAAATTTCTAATGTTATAGTTGATAGCATAGGTAATTATGGGCAATGGTATGTAAATGATGGTACAGGAAAATGTCAAATTGACAACGGAATTTATACTTATGCTAATCCACAAGTTGGAGACGAGTTTTTATCAATAACAGCAGTTGTAGATTATGCTTATGATGAATATGGGCTTAATCCTCGCAATGCTGATGATTTGGTTTTATTGGAATTACCACCTCCTCAAAATGTTCAGATTCAGATTATTGGAAATGAAGTTCATTTATCCTGGGATCCTGTGCTAAATGCAAATATATACAAAATTTACCATTCACCAAATCCATATGCAAATTTCACAATTGCTGACTCAACTTCACAAACTATTTTTTCCGAAGATATTTCAGGGATTGATAAATATTTTTATAGAATCACTGCTGATTCGCAATAATTATTGTTCTGCCACAAATTCGCAAAGACACAGATATTTTAGAATTAAAACTTATGTTAATACTTTGTGTCTTAGTGACTAACTTCTTTTTTATAATGTTATGAGTGTAATTTTATAGAAAGGTTAGATGTACAATGAAATTAAGTATATTAGCATTTTTATGGATATTTGTTATTTTTACTATTTTATTAGCAGAGCCACCTGATTGGATAGTAATTACTGGAACTCAATATAATATGGTGTTATTTGCGAGTGCTTTTGTTGGCAATGATGTTTTGGCAGATTCTACTAATATGGTTGGTGCTTTTGGTCCTAATCATTGTGATACTCTAAATGATTGTCGTGCATTAGGAGTATGGGAAGAGCATCCTTCTGCTCCTGGAAATGGGTTTTGGTATTTTACAATTGTTGCCAATGAAGATGGAGAATTGATGCATTTCAAGCTGTATGATGCAAGTAATGACAATATTCTGGATGCTAATGAAACTATACTTTTCCAAAATGACTCTACAATAGGCAATCCAGATAGTTTATTTTTAATTACAAGTTCAACACCAACGGATAATTATCAATCAAATATGCCACATTCCTTTGAATTGAAACAGAACTATCCTAATCCATTTAATCCTCAAACAGTGATTGCATATCAATTGCCAGAGAGAGCAGCAGTAGAGATAAGCATTTACAACATACTTGGTCAGAAGGTCAAGACCCTTGTAAATGATAGAAAAGAAGCAGGTTATCACAAAGTAATCTGGAATGGCAAAGATGCTGAAAATAGAGATGTGTCAAGCGGAATATATTTCTACAAGATCAGTACGGATAAGTTTAGTGAGACAAAGAAGTGTCTGCTTTTGAAGTAGTAGCACATATCTAACCCAACTCGGATTCACGGAATCG
>QMNM01000094.1 GCA_003647765.1 Candidatus Cloacimonadota bacterium | reverse complement strand
GAAACACCAACTCTGGCCGAACCTCACACTAATGAACATGATAATAACCCAACAGATGTGTATTTTACCTTACCAGAAACAGGAGCAGATGGCACAGTAGAGCTAATATTCAAACGCACAGGGCAGAGACATGTATGTACAGTTGTTAGCGAAGCACAAGGTATACACAGTTTTGATATAAATCCTACAAGCTTGGCAGCCGGTGCTGAGATATCAGATGTTACAGGTGGAGCTTCTTTAACTGCTAATGTTGCCTATACAGTAGTGATAAAATATCAAGATTATCTTAGTAATCCAGCGGATTCTGCTTCTATTACTGGCTATGTTTATGATACTGTAACCGAGACTCCTAGTCTTGATTTACCGGCTGAAGGTGCAACAGTTGGAGCAAACTTTACTGTCCAGTATGATCAGCCTGAAAATGCATATTCTGGCACAGTAAAAATTACGATTACCAGAACAGGCGGAACTGCTGACCCTGAAAGTCCTCATATAGGAGTAATTACAAGCACAACAGCCGGAACTGATAAAACATTGACCCTTGATACTTCTAATCTTGGTAATACGTCTGGAACTACAAGTGAAACTAATTGGGCATCCTCAGATTTAGAAAATGGAGCGATTTATACGATTAAGATTGAATACAAGGACTTTCTTAATAATTCTGCAACTTCTGATGAAAATTATAATATTGAATATCGTGATGAAGGTATCATTTATGTTTCTGGTGGAGATTATGGTCCTGGCACAAACTTTGGTCCTGGCACACAAAATAATGCTTTCTATTGGTCAAAATTAGAATGGGATGGTAACGGAAGCACCCCGACAGCTACATCTATGAAGTTTGACATATTCGGCACTCTTGTAGCAAGTGATATTGATTCATTGAAGCTTTGGCGTTCTAATGATAATACTTATGATCCACCTGGTTCAAAAGCAGATACCAAAATAGGTTCAACAACATTTAGCGACCCAGTTACTTTTTCAGGACTAAATGAAGCTATTACTCAAACTGGATATTACTATTTCTTAACTGTTGATGTTTCTTCATCTGCTAATCCAGAGAATGAAATAGGAGCAAAGATTGATGATAAAACTTACATCACTTCAAGTGCTGGTGTATCAGAAGCTTCTGGGTACTCATTTCCTATAATTGGTGGCACACATACTCTGCCTGTTGAACTATCCGCCTTTATTGTCCAACTGTTAAATAATACCCCTACTCTCTATTGGATAACCCAAACAGAGACAAATAATCTTGGCTTTAATGTTTATCGTGGTGAATATGAAGATGCATATAAGGATGATAAAGTAATAAAAGTTAATGGTAGTATTATTGCTGGTCAAGGCACAACTTCTCAAGCTCATGATTATCTTTACAAAGATTATAATGAAATTGAAAATGGAAAGCAGTATTGGTATTGGCTTGAATCTGTTAACTACGATGGAACTACTGATTTATACGATCCAATAATATTTGTAATGCAAGAGAAAAAGACAAGCAATAGAGGTCCAAAAATTCCTCAAAAATATGGATTGTATCAAAATGCTCCTAATCCATTTTCATGTAAAGGTGGTTCTGTGTATAGCGGAAATACCAAAACCATGATTAAATTCAAATTGAGAAATGAAGGACAATCTGTTGTGCCTGTTACATTGGATATTTATAATATCAAGGGCCAATTGATAAAAACGCTAATTGATAATGAATATAAGGAAGTAAATAAAATTTATAGCGTTTTCTGGGAGCCGGAATCAATAAATTCTGGTATTTATTTTTATAGATTGAAAACACCTTACAGTGTTGAAGTTAAGAAAATGATAGTCCTGAAATAATTGCAGTGAAAATTTAAAGTGAAAAAAGCCTGCTTATGTAATGTGAGTGGGCTTTTGTTTTTTAGCCACAAACCTGAACTCGAGTCGGGTTTCACAATATAAATTATGAAAACAGAATTTTTAAGTTTAAGTAAAAAATCAGACATTTTAGCATATCTTTCCGAGACAAAAGATGTAAAGATAATTGCTGGTGGAACAGATATTATCCCTCAAATGAGAAGAGGAGAAGTTCATTGCAAAACACTTCTTGACATCTCTCAATGTAATGAACTTAATTACATAAAACAAAACAGTGAACATAAAATTTGTGTTGGAGCATTAGCTAGTCATACAGATATTTATAAGAATGAACTTATCAGAAAATATGGGAAAATTCTTTCTCTTGCGTGCAGAAAAATCGGTTCTACACAGATAAGAAATCGTGGAACTATTGGCGGTAATATTATCAATTGCGCTATTTGTGCTGACACAATTCCAGCTTTACTTGTTTTTGATGCAGATTTAGTATTGGAATCAATAAGAGGCACGCGAAATATTTCCATTGAAAAATTTTTCCAGAAAAGGGATAATTGGATAAAAGAAGACGAATTATTAACAGAGATAAACTTCCCTATTTATCCAAATACAAAGTATAAAATGGGATGGGCAAAAGTTGGCAGAAGAGAGGTAATGGTAATGTCCAGATTGAGTTTAGCTGTAGTAGCCGTATTAGAGGATAGAATAGTAAGAATGATTAGAATTGCATCTGGTGCTTGTTTAGCTCATTTTCAGCGATTGTATAATGTAGAGAATTTTCTTCTCAATAAAAATTTATCTAATGAATTGATTCAGCAATCCAAGCGTCTAATCTCTAATGAATTGATTCGTATAGGTGGAACACGATGGTCAACAGAATATAAAGAGGTTGTAATTGGTAATCTATTGGAAAGAATATTGAGAGGATTGTAATCATTTTAAGTCATTGGCTTTATAATAAAAATTTTTCAATCTTTCTCCGTGTCCGTAGATTCCTCTCTGTGCCATCTGTGTCTCAGTGGCAAATATAGGAAGAAGGCAATGAGTTATCAGGATAAATATGCACCATACTTATTAGTTCCAATATTACGCAAAAAGGAGAGGGAAAAAATTGGACTTTCAGATGACAAGGTAATCTTTTCAGGTAAAGACATTTGGCATTGTTATGATTTATCATTTTTAGATAAAAATGGTAAGCCATATTCTGGCATTTTATATTTAGAATACGATTCTGACTCTGTCTATCTTATTGAAAGTAAATCGCTAAAATTATATCTCAATTCCTTTAATATGACAAGATTTGAACATATTGACCATGTAAAACTTGTGATTGAAAAGGATTTGCAATCAGTGTTAAATACCCAATCTATAAAAATAAATATCGTTTCTTCTGACCAGTTTAATCAACAATTTAATAATAATCAGACCTTTTATAATCTTGATAATTTGGGAAATATAAATGATTTTGCTTATCAAAAAGATAAGCATATATTACAAAGAAAAACTGCTCAACAATCAGCTAAATCGCAAATTTTCTATTCGCATCTATTGAAAACAAATTGCCCTATGACAGGACAGCCAGATTTCGCTAGTATTTACATTTATTATAAGCCATACAAATACGCAATATTAGAAGATTCATTACTATATTATATTGTCTCTTTTCGTGAAAAACAAGAATTTCACGAACTATGCTGTGAAGAAATTATTACTGATTTAGCCGAGATATTACAACCACAAGAATTAGTCGTATGTTGCAAATATAATCGTCGTGGCGGCATTGATATTACTCCTGTGCGTATCTATCCAAAAAACAAAGCAACATCTATCATAAAAAACGATTGGATTTCATATCTCATCTGTACAAGAGAGTTTAGACAATAATGCAGTTTAGAAGTCAGGATACAGAATACAGAAGTCAGAATACAGAAGTCAGGATACAGAATTTCCCGATTACTCAATAAAATACGGTTCAAGTGTATGTTCTATTTTATGCAATAATTTTTTGTGTATCCTCAAATGTAAGTAGACATTCGTCTGATAATATTCTTTGTCTAAAATTTCAGTATTACTATGCAAAAATGACACTAATGATTGGTTTTTCTGTGGAATACAAAGTCGTATTTCTTTTTTCTGTTCGTTGACATATACAGCGATTTTATCCTTTATCTTTTCCAGATTTATCTCATTTTTTGCTGAGATAAATATAGAATTAGCAAAATCTATACGCAATTTCTTTTTTAAAAATAGGTATTGATATTTTGGTAGTAAATCAATCTTATTAAAGACCATAACCATATCTTTTTTATCTGCATTTATCCCTTTTAATACATAGAATACAGAGTCAATGTATTCATACAATTTAGGATGTGAAATATCAATAATATGTAGCAACAAATCTGCTTCCATTACCTCTTTCAATGTAGCATAAAATGATGATATTAAATGAGTTGGCAATTTACGAATAAAACCTATAGTATCAGAAAGAACGACATTATCACCTGTGTTAAGTTCTAAAGCACGAGTAGTGGTATCAAGAGTAGCAAATAATTTATTTGCTGTGTACATATTAGAATGAGCAAGTTTGTTTAAAATAGTTGTTTTGCCAGCATTTGTATATCCGACCAAAGATACAGAAAATAATTCTTTTCGTTTATGTCGTTTTGTCTCTGTAATTCTGTCTATCTCTTTTAATTTCTTTCTCAGTAATGCGATTCTATCTCTGATTTTTCTTCTATCCACTTCTATTTGTTTCTCACCTGGTCCGCGAAATCCAATGCCACCTTCAATTCTAGAAAGATGTGTCCACATCCTTTTTAAGCGAGATAAAGTATATTCCAATTGTGCTAATTCTACCTGAATTTTGCTTTGACGAGTTTTAGCATGTTGAGCAAAAATATCTAAAATAACTTGTGTGCGGTCAATAACTTTTACTTTGGTCAGTTTAGATAAATTACGATTTTGAGCAGGACTAAGCTCATTATCAAAAATAATTACATCAATATGTTTTTTCCTAACAATTTTCCTTAATTCTTTAGCCTTACCTGAACCAATATAATAAGTTGGATTTGGCGTATCTTTTTGTTGCTTTTCAATTCCTACTACTTTTACTTCTGCTGTATTTGTAAGAAGTTCCAATTCTTGTAATGATTCTGAAATATCAAAATTCGTGGTGCCTTCTAACTGCACACCAATAAGTAAAGCAGATTCTTTGGGTTTATATGTCTTGTAAATTTTATGCACCCCCTTAAATTGTCATAGATTAAAGTATTGCAGTGTAAAGTTAAATATACTTTCTATGTTTTGGAGTCGTCAACGCTATTGATGATTTCTATAATTTGCCACTTGACAGAGTAAAGCACTCTATAATTTGTTGTATTTTTTTAAGTTGATAGAAGCTCACGATTTTAATCGTGGGTATGAAAGTCAAAAACTTGTCTATTAACCATTTTAGTGGTTTTTAGAGCATACTCAATCTTATACATAGGATGAAATAATTATGAAAATAATCATATTACTACTGAGTTGCTTCACAATATGCTTGTCAAATTTGTCAGCAACTATGCTTAATGGACATATACGAGACAAAGAAACAAAAGAGCTTATCCCTTTTGTAAATGTTATGATTAAAGGCACACAACAAGGCACAATTTCTGATGAACATGGCTATTACGAGATAACAAATATAAAAAAAGGTAAATATACTATAATTTATAGTTTGATTGGATATAAGCCATTATACAAAGAGATTGACCTTACAGTAGATAGAGGTTATACTGCATATTTAGAGCGTGAAGTAATTATGCTTCAAGGAATTACTGTCTGGGATTTAATGAAAAAGTATAAGATGCAAATCCCAATAGCTAAAGAAATCATATCAATTGAACATGAAATAGAAAAACCTGTCCCAGCTGATACATCTTATCTATATCCAATTATTCCACAAATTAAATCAGTGCCAGATTTTGACTATGGACTATATACTTTTGAAAATAGCCCTGAACATAAGTTATTTTTATTAGATGACATAAGCATTTTTAATCCAACTCATATTGTTCAAGGATTTGGCACTTTTAATGCACAATCAGTGGATAATATAACAAAAACTTTGGCAGGATATAACAGCTCTTTTAGAGAGCGATTATCTTATATGGTTTCTGCATGTACTCGGTCAGGAAAAGAGAAATTTTCTGGCATTACCAAAACCAGTGCTTTTGATAATGGAATTACTATTGATTTGCCATTTAAATATGGCTCTTCACTTGTTTCCGGACGAGTCGTTTATCCTGAACCATTGCTGAAAAGTATAGAATCTGACAATTTTCCCTCATATTATTTTTATGATGCAAATAGCAAATTAGACATCTTGCTTGGCAATAAGGATAATATAACAATCAGCGGT
>QMNM01000093.1 GCA_003647765.1 Candidatus Cloacimonadota bacterium | reverse complement strand
TAACAGTAACAGTAGAATTGATAACACCTATAGCCCTTGAGAAAGGTTTGAAGTTTGCTATACGAGAAGGTGGTCGTACTGTTGGGGCTGGTGTTGTTGCTGAAATTATTGAGTAGAATATTATGGATGGTAAATATGGCAAAGATGCGTGAAATAGTGAAATTAGCATGTACAGAATGCAAAATAAAGAACTATACTACAACGAAGAACAAAACAAAACATTCAAAACGGATGGAAATAAAGAAATATTGTCCTGTTTGTAAAAAGCATACTCTCCACAAAGAAACTCGCTAATTATAGTAAATAGGCCCGTGGCTTAATTGGCTAAAGCAGCGGTCTCCAAAACCGAAGAGTGCGGGTTCAAGTCCTGCCGGGCCTGCCATTTCCCTTGTACAACTTAATTAACTATAATGTAAAAGAGTTATTCCATAATATAGTATTATAATTATTATAACAGGGGACTATTAAATTCTTTAAAAAGCATACTTTGAGTATAGATTATTAGTATAACAAACTTCTTGATATATTATATGATTATAATCAAACAATGCTTTCTACTAAATTCTTAATGAATATTTAAGGATGATATTATGATAAAGAAATTTTTGCAATTTATTAGAGATGTAAGGCAAGAGATGAAATATGTTTCTTGGCCTACGAAAGCTGATATTAAAGAATCTACAACTGTTGTTCTAGTAATGGCTATTATAGTTGGAATTTTTATTGCTATTGTTGATAATATCTTCTCACAATTGATAAAACTTATTGCTTTTTAGAGAGGTCTTAACTATGAGCAAAAGATGGTATGTTATTAGAACATATTCCGGACACGAGAAAAAAGTCAAGGATGCAATTGAACATTTACTTGCTAATAATAATACATTAAAAAAGTATTTTGGTGATATTCTAATACCTTCTCAAAAGACCTTTGTAATTCGGGATGGGAAAAAACTTGTCCGTGAAAAAAAATTATTTCCTAGCTATATTATTATTGAAATGGAAGTAACACCGGAAACATATAATTTTGTACTTAATATCCCTTCTATAATGAATTTCTTGGGACCGAACAAGAATCCTCAAGCATTAAGTAAAAAAGAAGTTAATAGATTGTTAGGAATTAAAGAATATACTGAATATACTAAAAAACAGGAACGCTTTTTGATTGATGAACGAGTTAAAATTATTGATGGAGCATTTAAGGATTTTGAAGGAGTAGTGAACAAAATAGATGAAAACAGGGGAAAATTATCCATAAATGTTACAGTATTTGGAAGAATTACACCTGTTGAAGTAAAATATGAACAAGTAGAGTCATTAAATAAGTGAACAGTGATTTGCTCAAAACTAGTATAGATAATATTTTTAGCGAGGATGTGAAGAAAAGGCAAACTATGCAATGTCTTTCTGTGTTTGCTTTGTGATTCTTTATGGCTAAATTATAATACTAACAAATGAATTAAGGATGAACTATGGCTAAGAAAATTATTGGAAAGATAAAATTACAATTACCAGCAGGCAATGCAACGCCTGCACCTCCTGTTGGTCCATCTTTAGGACAGCATGGAGTTAATATTGCCGGGTTCTGCCAGCAATTTAATGCTCGCACAAAAGACCAACCAGGAATGATTATTCCGGCTGAAATCACAATCTATCAGGATAAATCATTTACATTTATCACAAAAACGCCTCCAGCAGCTATACTAATTAAAAAAGAAGCTGAACTTGCAAAAGGGTCAGCCAGTCCTAATATAGAAAAAGTTGGCAAAATTACAAGAGAACAAGTAGAAAAAATTGCTAAAATAAAAATGGAAGATTTGAACGCAAAAGACCTTGATGGTGCTGTAAAAATAATTGCTGGCACCGCAAGAAGTATGGGAGTGTTGATAGAGTGAATGAGTCCAACTAATGTGATAAAATGTAAAAAACCTAATTTTAACCTATTCAGTTATTTTTAGAGCTGGCTCATTTGTTATTGCTAAAATAGGAGTTTATAATGAAGAAACGAAGTAAAAGGTATTTAGAATCATTAAAGAATATTGATGAATCTAAAGAATATAAAATAAATGAGGCACTTAATCTATTGAAAGGGATGCCCAAGGCAAAATTTGATGAGACCTTAGAAATGCATGTAAAACTTGGTGTTGACCCAAAACATGCTAATCAAATTGTGCGCGGTACTATTGTTTTACCAAATGGAACGGGTAAAGAGGCAAAAGTATTAGTATTTGCAGATGGAGACAAGGCAAAAGAGGCAGAAGAGGCAGGTGCTGATTTTGTTGGTGTAGATGAATATATTGATAAAATAACAAAAGATGGCTGGTTTGGAATGGATGCTGTTATTTCTACACCCAATTTAATGAGTAAAGTAGGAAGATTAGGGCGATATCTTGGTCCAAGAGGATTGATGCCTAATCCAAAATCTGGCACTATTACAATGAATGTAGCAGATGCTGTAAAACAGATAAAAGCAGGAAAGATTGAGTATAGAGTGGACAAAACTGCTAATCTACATGTGCCAATTGGAAAAATGAGTTTTCCAGTGGAAAAATTGTATGAAAACGCTTATGCATTTATATCTGCTGTGCTTAGAGATAGACCAGCTGCTGCAAAAGGAAAATATATACAAAATATATCTATCTCATCATCCATGGGACCTGGAATCAAAATTGATAGTAAAGATATGATTACACAAGTTAAAGGCAAATAGGAGCTGATTATGACAGAACAAAGAAGGATAAATCCGGGAAATATTGAAAAAGTAAAAGAACTGACACACATACTTACTAATGCAAAATCTATTGTGCTTGTAGATTATAAGGGCATAAATGTTCAGGAAGATACACAGTTAAGAAAGGACTTTCGTAGTAAAAATGTTCAATATCTTGTAGTAAAAAATCGGCTTTTGAAATTAGCGATGGCAAATCTTAATATTAAAGATTTAGACAAACATCTTGTAGGTCCTACTTCTGTTGCTATTTCAAAGCAAGACGAAGTAATCCCTGCTAAGATTATCTCAGAGTTTATTGATAAGCTTGGTAGTGATAGGAAAGAGCAAAACATTTTACAGCTCAAAGCAGGAATGATTGCTGGAACTTACGCGGATGAACAGATGCTCAAAGAGATAGTGAAACTCCCATCGCATAATGAATTAATTGCTATGCTTGTGAGAAATCTAAATGGTCCTATTTACGGATTTGTTATGAGCTTAAGTGGCATATTAAGGAAATTTGTAGGAACAATAGAAGCAATCTCAAAAGATAAAGAGGGAAAATCCGATAGCAAAGACGCAACTCAATCTTCTTGATTGTTGAGATAAAAATAAAAACATTGATAAATAGAAAAGAATAATGGTATTGTCAAAGTAAAAAATAAAAACATATCCCAAATATTCACAGGAGTCAATAACGATTTAGTCTAAGCCATCATCTTCATTATGTTCTTTTGTGCATTTCACGGGCAAATTTGACAGTATCAGAATAATTTATGGAGGAATAAAATGGCTGAAAAAGCAAAAAAAGATCAAGTAATTGAATTAGTAGAAAATATGACTGTATTAGAACTAAGCGAATTAGTTAAAGATTTGGAAGAAAAATTTGGAGTTACAGCTGCTGCTCCTGTAGTAGCAACTGCTGAATCTTCTGCTCATACAGAAGAAAAGAAAGAAGAAAAAACAGAATTTGATGTTATATTGAAATCATGGGGAGCTAAAAAAATACAGGTTATTAAAATTGTCAGACAGATTACTAAATTAGGGTTACAAGAAGCAAAAGCACTTGTAGATAAAGTACCAAATACTCTTAAAGAAGCTGTTCCAATGGAAGAAGCAAAAAAGATTAAAGAACAAATTGAAGAAGTTGGCGGAGAAGTAGAAATTAAATAATAAGAGGACAAGAGTTCAAGAGGCACAATGATCTTTCAATATCTGACAAATATGCTCATCCATAAAAATATCAATGATATACCATTAAAATTTCAAAATCCAAATACCTAATTACTAAGAGGACGCAACATTGTTGATGTCTACAAAGAATTCATTTGCTAAATGTTCTTACTAATCTATGCAATGGCATTATACACAATTGCAAAGATAATGTAAAAATCAATGAAATTAAGTTTTGAAAAACATATATTAGAGCGAAGCCTGTTAAAGGCGGGCTTCGCTGCTCTGATTCTCATAATGACATTTATGGGAAAAAATAATAGTCCTGAATTTTCAAACCTTAATAAAACGATATAAATGATTTTTTAGATATGCGTTCTAAATGAAAATTGTTATGTATTTTTCAGCATCTATGGTGGGATCATTTCTGATTCTTGGTCACGAATCACTGGTCTAACAATATGTCTTTCAAGTAGTTATACTAATTCTACTGGATTTGAAATCTGTACTTAGAGACGAAAACACCATTACAAATGGTGTTAGGAGCATCAATTTTTACAGTATATACATAGCGATTAATACAGTGTTTAGGCGATTTTTCACAGATTTCAGAAAACTGCAATACATTGTATATCGGTATAACCAAACCTTAATTTTGTCATTGCGAGGAACGGAGAGGTAAAGGGATTTCTATATTCCAATAAGATGATACTCTTCACTTTAATAAATCATCCTTTGCAATGACAATCTACAATTGGAAAATTATATATTTACTGTTCCTAACTATTGAACTATATTTTAGTCAAGGTTGCGAGCGTGTATTAGTCAGATTTTATGCTATAGGCAGATTCTTTTGACGCGTTTAGAATAGAGATTTTCCTTTGGCATGATATAATGGAATGATATGTACTCGCTTTTTATAACTTGACAAAGTAAATGAGGGGAGAAAAATTGAGAGAAAGAAAGTCCTATTCAAAGATAAAAAAGATATTTGATCGGCTTGGTGTTCCACATGTAGAGATACCAAACTTACTTAAGATGCAAATTGATGCTTATGATGAATTTTTGCAAAGAGATGTTAATCCAAAGATGAGAGAGAATAAGGGATTGCAGGAAGTATTTAATAATATTTTCCCTATTGAGGATCAGAAAGGTATTTATACATTGGAGTTTAATAGCTATTCCATACTTCAAGAGAAGTATAATATTGATGAATGTATAGAAAGAAGTATGACTTATCAAGCACCAATAAAAGCAAATTTCCGCCTGACTGTTTTTGAGAAAGAGGATATGGACAATGGAACTGGTAAAAAAATCAAAAATACATTAGAATCAGATGTATTTCTCGGCGAAGTGCCTTTAATCACAGACAGAGGAACTTTTATTATTAACGGTGCTGAACGAGTCATAATAAGTCAATTACATCGGTCACCAGGCGTGTTTTATAGCAGTGAAATTCATTCTAGTGGACAAGAATTGTTCACTGCAACTGTTATTCCTTATCAAGGCACCTGGATGGAATTTACAACAAACATTCGTAATGTAATATCTGTATATATTGATAAACGGAGGAAATTGCCTGTAACGACTCTATTGAAAGCAATTGGTATACCTACAAATGAGGAATTGAGAAAGATATTTTATAAATGGGAAGAGGTAAACTTAAAAACATGTATTAACTCCTTACAAGAGAATAAGTACTATGCTTATGAAGATATTTATGATAAAGAGACCGGTGAAGTAATTGTTGGAGCAGGCGCGAGATTAACAGAGTCCATTATTAGAAATCTGATAGATATTGGCATTATACAAGTTAAAGTGATTGCTCGGGAGTGTGAAGCTGAACGAGAATTATTAGAAAGCACGATAAGTAAAGATAGTACAGAGAATGAATTAGAAGCAATGAAAAAAGTATACACACTTATTCGTCCTGGAGAAGAGCCGAGTGAAGAGGCAGCTAGGGAGTTAGTTAAGAGAATATTCTTTAATGAAAAACGGTATAATTTAGGTAAAGTTGGAAGATACAAAATCAATGAACGGTTAGGATTGCAAGTTCCAATGGAGACCAAAACATTAGTTAAAGAAGATTACATTGGAATTGTAAAAGGACTTATTGATCTTTATAAAGGTGAGAATTATATAGATGATATAGACCATTTAGGAAATCGTAGAGTTCGGTCTATTGGAGAACTGCTTTCTACACAATTTGCAATTGGATTAAGTCGTTTAGCTCGTATTGTACGCGAAAGAATGGCGTTAAGTAGTCCAGAAGATATTACTATTCCTAACTTAATTAGTAGTAATGCAGTAATAGGTGCAGTACACTCCTTCTTTTCAACTGGGCAATTATCTCAATTTATGGAGCAATCAAATCCTTTATCAGAGATAACTCATAAAAGAAGGTTCAGTGCACTTGGGCATGGTGGTTTGACAAGAGAGAGAGCTGGTTTTGAAGTTAGAGATGTGCATTATTCTCATTACGGAAGAAT
>QMNM01000092.1 GCA_003647765.1 Candidatus Cloacimonadota bacterium | reverse complement strand
GACTTTTGCCTAACACATCTGTCTTTAACCAGCTAGGTTTTCTATTCATATTAGCCACGAAGAATACGAACAAATCTTACCGAATGAATCTCGCTGAAATGTCCTTTGAATAGCGTTTTTAGAACCCTATTTTTGAATTAGCATGTTGACTTAATATTGCTTTCGACTCTTTTTATTTATCAAAAACCTGTAATCTTGTTCTTTTTGTCAAGATTTAAATATAAGTAATGGAGCATAGATTTTCTGGTATTTAAAGTACCAAAATAAAGTTATATTTTTTTCTCTGTGTTTTTGTGTCTCTGTGGTAAGATCTAATTAACTTATAATAGAACACGGATAACACTGATTATACTGATTTTCACTGATTGATTTTAAAAAATAACATTAAGATGAATAATTCTCTGTGTCTCTGTGCCTTTGTGGCGAAGTAATTTAGTTTTTATCCGTGTATATCTATGTCATCTGTGAAATCTGTGTTCTATCCTTTTTTGTTTTGACAAAATATTTTACATTCTTGTTTTTATGGCTAAAAATAATTTTTGGAGAAATAGATGATTAATAATGGATTTATATATTCAAAATTAACAAAAGAGCAAATCAATAGATTATCAGAGTTAGCCCGTTTTGCAAGGGGAGATATTTTGAAAATGACAACATTAGCAAAATCTGGTCATCCTGGTGGGTCAATGTCATCTATTGATATTTACTTGACTTTATACAGTTGTGCAAAGGTGTACATTGACAATCCTAAACATCCTGAAAGAGATAGAATAATAATCAGTAATGGACATACTTCCCCGGGAGTATACTCAGCACTTGGAAGAATGCAATTCTTCAATATTGATTCTGCAATTGCGTATTTTCGTTTAGCTGGCAGTATTTTTGAAGGTCATATAGAACCAAAAGTTCCAGGAGTTGAGTGGGCTACTGGAAATTTGGGACAAGGACTTTCTGCTGGGTGTGGTTTTGCACTTGCTTGCAAACAAAAAGGGATCCAAAATCACATATATGTTGTAATGGGTGATGGTGAACAACAAAAAGGACAAATATCAGAAGCGCGCAGATTCGCTATAAAATATAAATTACACAATATTACTGTCATAATTGACTACAATAAATTGCAGATTAGCGGTGATATTAACAATGTGATGCCACAAAATATTAAAGAGAACTACATTTCTGATGGCTGGAAAGTGATTGAAATTGATGGGCATAATTTTCAGGAAATTTATCAAGCACTAAAACAAGCAATGCATATAAAAAATGCACCTGTTGCTATTCTAGCTAATACAATTATGGGCAAGGGTGTATCTTTTATGGAAAATAATGCTGAATATCATGGGAAAGCACTAACAGAAGAACAATGTGAAAATGCATTAGCAGAATTAAATTTGAGATATGATATTGATAAATATAAAAAGATGAGAAGACAATATGCATTACGGATTACCAATGACGCATTACCCATTATTCCAACAGAAGAAATTAAGTATCATTCGCCTCGGCAAGTTAATATAATAAATAGAATAACTTATCAGGACAAAATAGATAACAGGTCTGCTTGGGGCAATGCTCTTGCAGATATTTCTAAAATGAGAAAATTTCAAAATAGAATTGCTGTTTTTGATTGTGATTTAGCAGGTTCTGTAAAACTTAACAATTTTATCAAGGATAATAAAAATGAGTTCTATGAAGTAGGCATACAAGAGCACAATGCCGCAACCATAGCAGGTGTAATGTCCAAAGAGGGCATTTTGACATTTTTTGCTGACTTCGGGGTATTTGGTGTTGACGAAACTTATAACCAACAGCGATTGAATGATATAAATAATACAAATTTGAAATTGATAACTACTCATAATGGCTTAGATGTAGGCGAAGACGGAAAGACGCATCAATGTATTGATTATATTGGTTTGATGAATAATTTATTTGGCTATAAAATTATCGTTCCAGGAGATGGCAACCAGACAGATATTATTATACGATATATTGCAGAACAGGAAGGTAATTATTTTGTGCCAATGGGACGGTCAAAATTGCCAATTATTCGCACCATAAATGATGAAATATTTTATAATGGAAATTATAAGTTTGTCTATGGCAAAGCTGATAAATTAAGAGATGGCAATGATTTTGCATTGGCAACTTATGGGACAATGGTACATAAAGCATTAGATATCGCAGATGAGTTAAAAAAACAAGGCATTGGTCTACAAGTATGGAATTTCTCCTGTTTGTCAGATATTGATATATCAGCACTCAAAGAAATGGCTAAAACTAAATGTATCTTCACTTATGAAGACCATCATATCAATACAGGACTTGGTTCTATTTTAGCAAATACTTTACTTTCTAATAATATATTTGTCCCACTTATGAAATTTGGAGTAACAAAGTACGGTGATTCTGGCACACAAGATGAGTTATATAAAATTCAGCATTTGGATAGTGAATTTATAGTGAACCATATAAAAGGCGTAGAGCGTAATGCGTAGGGCGTAAGGCGTAGAGCGTAATGCGTAGGGCGTAAGGCGTAGAGCGTAATGCGTAGGGCGTAATGTAATTCTATGAAGCAAAATTCCTTAGTCATAAAAATTATTAGAAAGATATTTCGTATGAATCCAGATACACCAATCCGTACAGGTATTATTAACTGGGTTTTTCAAAGAGTATTTGGATATAATAGGCATGTGCCATGGATGGTTCATTTCACATCAATTGTAGGAGATGTAAGCAAGATTAAGTTAGGAAAAGCCGTATATCCTGGGGATTCAATTGGATGTTATATTCAATCAGTAAATGGTATAGAAATTGGTGATTATACGAATATTGGCCCTGGAGTCGGCTTGATTTCTTCTAATCACGATTTTTATGATAATACAAAACATATTCAAGGCAAACCAATAAAGATTGGTAAAAAGTGTTGGATTGGAATGAACGCTATTATTTTGCCAGAAGTAGAACTTGGTGATTTTGTCATAGTTGGAGCTGGGTCTGTTGTAACAAAAAGTTTTCCAGAAGGATATTGTGTAATTGCTGGAAATCCTGCAAAGAAGATAAGAGAGCTTGATATAAAAAAATGCCACAACAATATGGAAAATATAAGATAAGAGAGATTTCTCGGACAGAATGGGAAAATTTTCTGCCTTATTCCGAGGAAACAACTGTATTCTCTACTAATCAATGGCAGGAGATTTTGGAACAAGTATTTGAAAAGAAAATCACTATTTATGGCTGTTTCAAAAAAGAGGATTTATCAATCAACGGAATGATGGCTGGATTGAGCTGCCAAAAATGTAAAAAACTCTGGATAAATTATTTTACACATCCTTTATTTACACCATATTCTGGATTACATTTTCGTATACTTAAAAAAAAAAGGAAAAATAAAATACTTGCAGAAAAATTAGCCATAACACAGGAATTGATAAAATTTTTATCAGATAAGTTTCAATACATTACTTTTGCTAATCTCTATACTATAAAAGATATTCGCACTTTTGTCTGGAACGACTGGCACATAAAACCATTATATACTTATCTTCTTAAATTCACAGATAAACCTGCAATGTTTCAAAATTTTTATTATGATTTGAAAAAGAGGATAGAAAAAGCAGAAAAAGCAGGATTAAATATTATAGAACTGTACGATAATTCGCAATTTATCAAGCTCAATAAGATGACATATAACAAACAAAATTGTAAAAGCATTGCTGATGATAGGATTTTGGCGAAATTTTTAGATTTAGTGATTGCAAAAGGTTTAGGCAAAATGCATTTTGTTTGCAATGATAATGAGGTGATTTCAGGGCAACTGGATATTTTAGATAAGAAAGCACGCATTGTTTATGTTCTATTTCAGGTATCAAATCCAAAATATTTTTCTTTGGGAAGTTCCTCTTTTCTATACTGGAAATTGATTGAGAAGTATAGTAAGGACTTTCAATATTTAGATTTTTGCGGTGCAAATATTCCTTCTATTGCTAAGTTCAAACAAGGATTTGGTGGTGAACTTACCTGCTATTATTTGACAGAGTTTTATGCTTCTCAAAGTATTAAATTAGCATTTAATCTTTACAGAAAATGGAGAAATAGATGATTAGTGTTGTGTATAGTCCGGACTTGGAAAAATATTCCGAGCAAATTAAATATACTCTGTCATTTATATTTGATGCTCTTGGATTTAGCTATGAAATAGGAGATAGTTTAAGTAAAGATAATGACTTTCCCATTATTATTTACTACACTAATCAAAAACTTGAATTAGAAGATATTGAATACTTTTCAAAAGGACGAGTTTTCATAACAGTCCCTTTTGATGAGTTTTTGTACAAAACTGATTTAATAATAACTAAACAAATTACACAATATTTACATAGGATTAACATCAAACAGGAAATTCCCATTCTTTCGGAGCAGGAATTTTCAAACCCTATTTCTATCATTGCTTTACAAAAGAACTATTATGCTAAGCTAAATTTTGACATAATAGGTAATATATTTTTTCATGTTTCCAAAAATGAAGAGTCATACAGTATCAATCGCAAGTTTGATGAGCATAAGCGGTTTTTACCAGATGAGAGTATTCTTGCTGATTTTTATGAAGTGCCAGTAGTAAATTGGTTAGTATGGCTTATTGAACAGCTGTTATTAGAATCATCAGATACTATTGAGCTATGTATTCCACAGATAAAAAAATGGCCTGATGATAAGAAGTTTGCTGTATTGATTTCTCACGATGTTGACAGAACACATAAGTGGACTTTTCATAGATTTCTACAATTTATTTGGTTTAGTATTGGTGCGTTTTTTACTCTGCATTGGAAATATATTTTCAATAATTTAGCTAGTTTATTTTCATATATTTTTACTGGTACAGAGCCGTTTGGGAATTTTGATGAGTTATTATCAATAGAAGCAGATTATGACATTAAAGCCACATATAATTTTGGTACAGAGCATAAACACAAATTAGATCCAGATTATCATATTAAAGATGAGTATATTCAGGAGATAATCACTCGGCTGAAAAATGCTGGTCATGAGATAGCATTGCACGCTTTATATGAATCATTCAATAATAAGAGAGAACTGCAATTAGAAAAGACAACTTTGGGCTTGGCTACGAAAAGTAATATTACTGGACTACGACATCATTTTTTCCGATTTCATCTAAATAGTTCACCACTCATACATTCTCAGATCGGTTTTACTTATGATAGTTCTTATGCTTTACAGGATAGGATGGGATTTCGTAATGGAGTTGCATTGCCATTTTTCCCATATAATTCTCATATAGACAAAAGGATAGATATAGTGGAACTGCCTTTAGCATTTAGTGATAGCTGCCTTGTAAAATCCATTTATGAAAATGTCCCTTTTGAAGAAGCACAGGACAAGTTAGCGAATTTATTTTATAATGTAAAGAATGTAAATGGATTATTAACAGTTCTTTTTCATCAATCAAAATTTAGCGAGGAATTGCCTTATGATAGAGATCTGTTCCGCAATTTGTTAGATTTAATTGATAAAGAACGAGCTGATATATTTGTAGATACTGCTGATAAAATTGCTAATTGGTGGTTAAAAAGGGCAGGACTGAGCTTAAAGGACTTTGGCTCTGATTTTATCGTTTATCATAGTAATGAAGAAATAGATGGTTCTACTGGTAATATAGTTATTAATTTTCATAAGAAGATGCTTAACATTGATGAGGTTATAGGTGCTGATTTTGAAGTCAATGGGAACAAACTTTATCTTTGTAATATCAAGAACAATAGTGATGTAATAATTCGGTTTGGAGAATAGCGCACTTATCAATTCCAATTCAAAAAGGGAAAAATGCGTAAAGCGTAATGCGTAAAGCGTAGTGCGTAGTGCGTAATGCGTAAAGCGTAATGCGTAATGCGTAATGCGTAGTGCGTAATGCGTAGTGCGTAATGCGTAGTGCGTAATGCGTAATGATTTTCTAACTATTTGCAGGAAGCTTTGCTTTACAAGAAAAGCTCCTTGAACAATTTTACATGATAATGAAACAGATTTTATAATAAGAGATAAGATGAAGCTAGACCTATTTTTACTTTGCCAGATTATAAAAGCAAGTGGGAGAACCAACACGCTAAGTCAAAAAAAGTGTTCTAATATTATTAAAGCCACAAATTCACAAATTAAAATATTTATTTTTTACTAAAGAACGCTATTTATTTGTGGCTAACAAGGTTTTGTGTGTTTTCGTGTAATTTTGTGGCTAATAGAACGCTTTAGCGTTATTTATTTGATTCAGCCTCGGTGTTTACACAGTCGCAACCTAAAAAACATATTGTTAAAATATTTGACACATATTTAATAAACTCACAGCAATATAGAAAAATATAAAAATAGTGCTTAT
>QMNM01000091.1 GCA_003647765.1 Candidatus Cloacimonadota bacterium | reverse complement strand
GAGATTAGACGCGAACCAAACGCTAACTTTATAAACTCATCGCAAAAAATTTATAAAATGGATAAAAGAAATTCGCGTAAGTTCGTATAGTTCGTATAAGTTCGCGTCTGCAAGTTTGTGTTTGATAAAGACAATGAACAAACCTGAATTAGAAAATATTTTCACAGTAACAGAAGTTACAAGGCATATAAAAAATGCTTTAGAAAATAACATTCCTGCATTATGGGTGCAAGGAGAGATCTCAAATTTTAAACAGCATTTTTCTGGGCATATATATTTTTCATTAAAGGATGAAAATAGTAGTCTTCGCTGTGTGTATTTTTCCTTTTACAATCAATACTTACGATTTAGTCCACAGAATGGTATGAATGTCTTATGCTACGGTGAAATAAAAATTTATGAGAAAGGTGGACAATATCAATTATATGTTACAAAGATGCATTCTGCTGGCATAGGAGATTTGGAGATTGCTTTTCGGCAATTAAAGGAGCAATTGTCTAAGGATGGATTATTCGCAGAGGAGCATAAGAAACCATTACAAAAATTTCCACAGCGAATTGGAATAGTTACTTCCGAGACAGGTGCGGCATTGCAAGACATTATAAATATCATTTCTCGTCGTTATCCAGCAGAGATAATACTTGCACCTTCGCGCGTACAAGGTGAAAATGCAGCAAATGAAATCGCTTCTGCTATTGAATTGCTAAACCGTTATAAAAAAGTTGATGTAATTATTGTTGGACGAGGTGGTGGCTCAATGGAGGACTTATGGTGCTTTAATGAAAAAGCCGTTGCTTATGCAATTTATAACTCCAATATTCCTATCATTTCTGCTGTTGGACATGAAATTGATTTTACAATTGCTGATTTTGTTGCTGACTTACGAGCACCAACTCCATCAGCAGCTGCGGAACTGGTTGTGCCAGATAGAATAGAACTACTCAACCAAATTGATAATCTATCAAAAAATCTTGATTATACTATTACAAATATTTTTACAGATTCCAGTAGCAAACTTGTAGAATTAGCTTCACGCTTAAAGAAATTTCATCCGCAAGAATTACTGAATAATTATTTACAACAGATTGATGATATAAGCTATCGTATTCACCAACTAATTGATAATACAATATTTGCATATTCCCATCAAATTGAAATACTAAGATTACGACTTATAACTATTGAAAAACAAACTTTATCAGATTACAAAAAAATAATTGATAAGATAAAACTAAAGTTTTTATCAGACCTTAGAATTAAATATTTGGATTGTAATAGAACTAATCTGCAAGTATTAGAAAGAACGATAAATAAATCTATACAGGATTTATATAATGATAAAAAAGAAAAATTGCATAAATTTATAGGACAACTTGATGAACTAAATCCTCTTGCTGTATTAAAAAGAGGGTATTGTATAAGTAAAAGGAATGATAAAATTATCAATTCTATAAAAAAGATAAACATAATGGATGATTTGGAAATTACATTCTCTGATGGTAAATGTAAATGTCAAGTGCAGGAAAAACAAAAATTTGAGAGCTGAACGACCTT
The DNA here is from genome assembly GCA_003647765.1 of Candidatus Cloacimonadota bacterium. Taxonomy (GTDB): domain Bacteria; phylum Cloacimonadota; class Cloacimonadia; order JGIOTU-2; family B8-G9; genus B8-G9. The sequence continues at coordinate 4,851 of QMNM01000091.1, read as the reverse complement.
CCAAGATTGTTAGACAAGAATTATATTCTCGTTTCCGAGACACAGCTTGAAAATGTGAAAAGCTTATTGATATTTATTTTACTAAACTTACAAAAACTTTTGACAAATTTTTAAATTTAAAAGGTTTTCAGCATAATTTGCTGGAAAATAGAATTGGAGGAATTAAGTATGAGAAACATGATTTATTTGTTCATTTTACTATTAGTTGGATTATTATATGGCAGTCAGAATTATGAAGCAGATTTGGAGAATCTCTTGAAAGATAATCCGAATCAGGCTGAGAAAATAAAAGAGATTTGGGATAAATGTCCTATGAAATGGCAAAAGCAGATGATGTTTCTCCTTAACTCTATGCCAGACATTGATTTAGCAGAAGTAGATGCTGAATTTATGCTCAATACAATTGAGCAATCAGAGCGGACAAAAGGGGCATTTGTTTGGGCAAAATTCATTCCAGAACATATCTATCTTCAAAATGTATTGCCTTTTCGTGTAACACAAGAGCCATTAGAAGATTGGAAGGACTTTTTTTATGAGAAACTGTATCCAATTGTTAAAGATACAAAGACGATTGAACAAGCTGCTATTAAAGTGAATTATTGGTGTAGCGAGAAAATTAAATTCAAACAGACAGAACGAAGAGATCAAGGACCTTTTGAGACATATAAAAGTGGTTATGGCCGCTGTGAAGAGATGGTGATATTTTTTGTTGCGGCTCTGCGCAGTGTAGGCATTCCAGCACGAGAAGCTGCTACACCATACTGGCCTCATACAGATAATAATCACGCTTGGACAGAAATCTGGACAGAAAACGGCTGGAAATATACTGGTGCAGCTGAACCAAAAGATTCACTTAATAGTGCATGGTTCACAAAAACAGTAAATAAAGCCGCACTTGTATATTCCTATGGAATGGGTAATGTTGATACAAATGAAGAAATATATCGTAAAAAAGAGAAATATACTATCATAAATTCTACAGCAAATTATCGCACAACAGGAATTTTGCAAATTGATTTTAGCAATTTCCCAAATGACGCAGAAAAGCAATCTTATATATCTGTATTTAATTTTAGTGCATTGCGACCTATTGCCAGAGTTGTAGCTGATACTACCACTAATATCGGAAAAATTACAATGGGAGAAGGTGATTACTTTGTGTCAGCAAATATACATAATAAAGCAGTTTGGAGTATCGCTACTATAAAAAATGATGAGACAACAAAATTGCAGTTTAGTAATTTCAAAAATCCAGAGGAGTTTAAATTATGGTATTAAAAAAATTGCTCATTATTTCGCTTGTATTATTGATTGCTTTTCCTGTATGTAGTGAAGAAGAAAAAAAGTCAGAATTGGAAACCGCTTTAGAAGATGCTTATGAGAATCGTCCAGAACTGGAGAAGGCACTTAATCATTTTACAAATGAGAAAAGAGCCACTGCTGAATATTTAATCAAACAGATGCCACATTTAGACCGTTTAGAAATGACAGCAGAAACACTTATTGAACATATTGAGTACGCTTATAAGACAAGAGAAGAAAGCAAAATTCAGTTAGATGACGAGTTCTTCCAAAAATTTATAGCTACATATCGTATTTCTTATGAAGTTATAAAGCCTTGGCGAAAGCTTTTGTATAATGATTTTCACTATTTAATGAAAGAGGATATTGATACACAGGTGAGAGAGATTTGTAAATGGGTAAATGAGCATATTAAAAAGACAGAAAGATCGTCTATTTTTGGTCCGCAACAATCGCCTACTCAAACATATAATGGACGAAAAGGTACTGATAATGATAAAACAATATTGACAATCGCTATTTTAAAGTCATTAGGCATTCCTTGCAGAAAGGTCTATACAAGGGCATTCACGATTTCAGAGAAATATCAAGTAGGCGAACATGGCAAAAGCTGGCTTGAATTTTATAATGCTGAAAAGTGGCTACCTGTATATTTAGACGCTCCTGATGATATTGGCAATTTTCAGCATTTTGCTAAATATGACAGTGTAAAGGTCGCTTCTGTTTGGGGTTATGATGGCTTTGAATTAACTGATTTAACCGAGAATTACACTAAAACAGGCACGGTGAAAATACAATTTTTTAATAATGGCAAATTATATCCTGATTATAAGGATTTCACGATAAATATATTCTCTGATGGCTTTTTTGATAGTTTGGATGAATTAGGAGAGAGCACAGACAGCACAGGATATTATCAAGCAAATTTGGGCAATGGCTTATATTATCTTATTTACGGATACAGAGATGGCGAGGGTAATCCATCTATTAAAATAAAGGACTTTTTTGTAAATATTGATGATACAACACACCTGGAAATAGACCTGCTTATGCCAGAAATTATAACTGAAATTGACAATGTATTATACAAAAAATTAGCAGAATTAAAGCTCAATGGGAATAAAAGCATTATTACACAGGATTCAATACAGATTATTATTTTTATTGATAATGAGGAGCCGAGTCGCAGGATAGTGCCAAAGTTTGTTGAGAAAAAGGATATTATTCCATTTATTAAATGGGTATTGACAGAAGATACTTCTGACGAGATTAAAAAATTATTACAAAATAATTGGCTTTATTGTGATAAAGATAAATTATCAAAAGACTTAGGGTTCAATGCAATAATGGACTATCCAGCTGTTATAGTAATTAAAAATCATCAGCTTGTTATGAAAAGTTTAGGATATAACACGAATGTTATTAAGGAGATAGATAATCTGTCATTTTAAGTAAGCCAACATAGGGGTTATATTTTTTTTCATGTTTTATAAAGGTCTTGGCTCCGTGACCTGGATAGACAATGGTATTTTCTGGAAGAGAAAATAACTTCTCAATTATAGAATTTTTCAATACATTGAAATTTCCACCGTAAATGTCAGTTCTGCCAATCCCTTCAAAAAAAAGAGTATCACCTGTAAATAGCAAATTAGCATCTTTACAATAAAGAGAAATCCCACCTTTGGTATGTCCAGGAGTGTGTATGACCTCTAATTCATAACTACCGAATGTGATAATTTCTTTATCATTAACTAACATATCAGCTGGAGCTGATACAATATTTTGATCAAAGAAAGCACTTAGATTTTTTTGAGGATCAATAAGCATATCCTTATCTTCTGGATGAATAATTATCTTTGCGTTTGTCTTCTCTTTTAATTCTGCATTTGCTCCAATATGGTCAGCATGGCCATGAGTATTAATAATATATTTTAGACATAGATTTTCCTCTTTTATATTTTCAATAATTACATTTGCTTTATCAGCAGGGTCAATTATTATGCTATATTTGGTTCTCTCGTCCCATACAAGATAAGTATTGGTCTGAAATTCTTCTAATAAGATAAATCTCTTAATTCTCATTATTATGCCTCCATCTTGTTAGTAAGTGTGAATAATTGTTTGAATTATACATCTATTAAAAACATAAGTTAAAATTTATTGTGTCAAATTATTTATGATTTATGCAACAACTGGATGAAACCTATACCAGTGAAACCCGATTCGAGTTCAAAGAACCAGAGTCAGGTTTCTGTCAGTATTAAGATGGAAATTATAAAAAAAGCCATTACTCTAATAAATACAATATACAATGAACAATTTAGAATATGGTATCATAATAATACCATTTTGTTTTATGCGATACTAATAATATTCGTAATTTTTATAAGTGCTATTTCTATACAGGTTTTTGAAGTTGGCTCTAATAGTAATATAGGCAATTTTGTTGATTCTATCTGGTGGGCATTAGTTACAATAACAACAGTGGGTTATGGAGATATAGTTCCTAAAACTTTTGGTGGACGGATTATTGGTATAATATTAATTATTATTGGTGTAATTTTAGTTTCTTTACTTACTGCTGGCATTGCATCCAAGATGGTAGAAAGTAAGATAAAAAAGGAGCATGGATTGAAAAAAATAACATTGAAAAACCACTTCATTATATGTGGTTGGAATAAAAGTGGATATAGAGTGTTAGAAGCATTTTCTAACCTTATTAAAATGAAAGAATGCTCTATTGTTCTGGTGGGTAATTATACTTCTGAAAAAATAAATGATTTAATAAGTATGTTTCCTAAACTGAATATCCAATATGTTCGTGGTGATTATACTGATGAGGAAATATTAGAGCGTGCAAATATTAAAAATGCAATGAAAGCAATTGTGCTTTCCAGTGAAGATATTGATAATCCTCAACAAGCAGATGACCGCTCAATTATCACTACTACTACAATACATTACTTAAACAATAATCTTCCTGTAATTATCCAGCTACAAGATTCCAGTAATAAAAGACATATCAAATATGAATCTGATGAAGTCATTATTTATGAAGAGTATGGTGGATTTGTATTGGCTAATGATGCTTTACATAGTAATATTTACCGATTTTTGGTAAATATGCTTCGTGGCAATGAACATAGTATTGAGAAAATTGATATTCCAAGCCAATTTGTGAATCATTCTTATCAGGAAATGTTCTCTTATATAAAAAAAGAACGAAATGCGGTTCTATTAGGAATTATCAGAGAAATACCTAAAATTACTATTGAAGATATACTTTCTGATGATAGTTCAATGATAGATAATTTTATTAAGGCGAAGTTCCGTGAATCAAAAAAAAATGTATTGATTGATAAAGAGAGTAAAATTACTATTAATCCCAACGATGATTATGTGATAAAAACTAATGATAAAGCCATAATCTTATGCTAAACAAACAATGTAACAATAGCTGACTTTAATTCAACGCAGAAAAACACATATAAAGTAGGCACAGAGACACAGAGGATTTTTAATTTTTTATCAGTGTTGTTTAGTGTATTT
>QMNM01000090.1 GCA_003647765.1 Candidatus Cloacimonadota bacterium | reverse complement strand
TGCATTCGCAATCTTTAATTCATAAAGAATGTTTTGAACACATTTTTGACTCGTTCTGCTGTTTTGCCATCCCAATATTGAGGGATTTTACCGTGCTTCCAATTCCCTGATAAAATTTTTTCTGTTTCAGATATAATCTTCTCTGTATCTAAACCGACTAATACATTCGTGCCTTGAGTAATTGTAATGGGTCGTTCTGTATTTTCACGAATTGTTAAGCAAGGTATTCCGAGAACAGTTGTCTCTTCTTGAATTCCACCAGAATCCGTCATTACTAATTTAGCATTTTTTTGTAATTTTAGAAAGTCCAGATATCCGACTGGGCTTATCAATTGAAAATTTTTCATTTGGTCAAATCTATTGTTAAGTCCAAATCTTTGTATCTGCTTCAAGGCTCGTGGATGAATAGGATAAATAAGAGGCAGTTCTTTATCAATATATTCAAATGCTGATATTATCTTTTCAAAATTATTTTTAATATCCACATTTCTTGGGCGGTGAAGCGTAATTAGTCCATAATTTTTTGATATAAGATTTAACTTTTCCAGAATAGGAGAATCATCTGCTATGCTTTCATATTTTTTTAAAGAGTCAATCATAGCGTTTCCAACGAAAAATATCTTTTCTTTATGAATACCCTCTTTTTGTAAATTCCTATTTCCATCTAATGAAGGTGTAAGTAAGATATCAGAGATTACATCTGTAACTATCCGATTGATCTCTTCTGGCATTTTTCTATCAAAAGAACGTAATCCTGCTTCCAGATGAGCAACCGGTATATGTAATTTAACAGCATCAATTGCACAAGCAGCAGTAGAATTAACATCACCAGCAACCATTACTAAATCTGGTTTTTCATCAAACAGTACTTTTTCAAATGCTATCATTACTTTGGCTGTCTGTTCTCCGTGATTTCCTGAGCCAACACCTAAATATTTATCTGGCTTGGGCAGTCCCAGTTCTTCAAAGAAAATATGAGACATATTATTGTCATAATGCTGTCCTGTATGCACAAGAATCGGCTCAAAATAACTATCCTTTGCAATAGCAAAGTATACAGGGGCTATTTTCATATAATTAGGTCTTGCTCCAACTACCATTACTATTTTCATTCCTGCCTCTTTCATAATGGATTTAGACATTACCAGACCGGGGCTTGGTAATGAGTGAATTAATTACAAAAAGGAGAGAGTAAATCTATCTATGTCAATTTTTTGTAGAATGCTTGATTGCGTCCCAATAAGATGAAATTGCTTTGCACAATGACAATTTGGGCGTAATTTGCAATTTTTAACTTTTTAATAATGAACTCAAATATAAAATTGACAAAAAATTTCACCTTTTGGAGAATTTGTTTATGAATGAAGGAAATAATGTTATAAAAACAGACAAATTAGTGAAAGTTTATAATAAAAGAAAAGTAGTGAATGAAATATCCATTTCTCTAAGTCAAGGCGAAATTGTAGGATTATTAGGCCCTAATGGAGCTGGTAAGACCACTACTTTTCATATAATCATTGGTTTAATAAAGCCGAACAGTGGGAAGATTTATTTCAATGATTGTGATATAACTAAACTACCTCTGTATAAAAGAGCAAGAAAAGGCATTGGTTATTTATCACAAGAACCATCAGTATTCCATAAATTGAGTGTGGAACAGAATATAATGGCTATTTTAGAGACTCTGAAATTATCAAAAAAAGAACGAAAGAGATTACTAAATAAATATCTAAATGAGCTTTCAATTGCTAATTTAGCGAAGAGCAAAGCTTATACTCTTTCTGGTGGAGAGAGAAGAAAATTAGAAATTACTCGCTCATTAGTAACGAATCCATCATTTCTGTTTCTTGATGAGCCCTTTGCCGGAATTGACCCTTTAGCAGTATCAGACATTCAGGATATTATAAAAAAATTACAGAGAAAAAATATCGGTGTGCTAATCACAGACCATAATGTAAGAGAGACATTACAAATTACAGATAGAGCATATATCATATATGAAGGCAAATTACTTCTCTCTGGAACTTCTAAAGAATTGGTCAATAATCCAGAAGCAAGAAAAGTATATTTAGGTGAAAAATTTACTAAGGACTTCAATTAGACATAGATTGTCTACTAAAACAAAATTAACTAACTTTCTTTGAATTTGTTTTTAGCCGCAAAGATTTTTTTGTAGAATTACAGTATTAGGTTTTTTGTATCATTTGCGTCTATTTGGCGCACTATGCGGTTAAAGTATTTCTAATCTAAACGAGGCAGTAATGAGACAAAGAATTATTAGCAACCAAAGTATATCACAAAAGCATGTTCAGAAATTAACAATACATCAAATTCAAGCATTAAAAATTTTGGAGAAACCTATTTTAGAGTTAGAATTAGCAATTAAACAAGAAATTATAGAAAATCCAGTATTGGAAATAAGAGAAGAATTACAAGAAAGCACGGAAGATGTAGATAGATTGGAATTAAAAGAAGATAAAAACAGTGATAATAAATTGCTTGAAGAAATACGACAGCTTAGCGAAATTTTAGATTATTGGGATGAAATCAGAAAAACTGAACGAAGCTATGAAAGCAAGAACCAAGCATATTCTATGAATTATGAGGAGTATGAAAGAAAGGATCCATTGGTTAATGGATGGGAAATATTTTATAAGCAATTTTATAATTTGCCTCTTAATAAAGAAGAAAGAATGTTTGGCGAAGCAATTATTGGTAATATTGATGAGTATGGCTATTTAAATATGGACTTGGACACACTTGATGAATCTGGGAGTATTTCTACACAGCGCAGAAAAGCAATACATTCTATGATTTTAGGATTATCTCCAAAAGGGATTGGAGCAAGAAATCTAAAAGAATGCCTTATGGCTCAACTTGATAATGAACTGAAAAATGATAAAGTGATTGTTTCCATTATTGAAAATAATCTGGAATTGCTTATTCATAATGATATAAAAAAAATTAGCAGAAAGTATCACATTTCTTATGAAGATGCTATGAAAATAAAGAATATCATTAGTCATCTTGACCCTAAGCCAGGTGTGAGAATTGTGCAACAACATCAGCAATATATTATTCCAGATATAATTGTTAGAAAAATTGATAATGAATTTGATATTATATTGAATGAAGCTCGGATTCCTAGATTAGTGATTAATCAAAATTATATAAAAATGCTCAGCTCAGCAAAACTTAAAATGGAAGAACTGGATTATATCAAAAATAAAGTGAGTTCAGCACAATCCTTTATTAAGTCCATTTTTATGAGAAGAAATACTCTTTATGAAATAACAAAGGAAATAATTAACCATCAGCCAAAGTTCTTTATAGAAGAGAAATTACATTTATTGCCAATGACTTATGAGGATATATCAAGTAGTATAAATAAAGGTATTTCTACTATATCAAGAGCAATTAAAGGTAAATATATAGATACTCCATTGGGTATGTATAAGATAAAATGGTTCTTCTCTAATAAAATTGAAAAGTGTATTTCTACACAATTTATTAAGGAACAAATAAGAAACTTGATTGAAAACGAAGATAAAGCAAATCCATATAAAGATGAAAACATTATGAACTTATTAGCAGATAAGGGGTTAAAAATATCCATTAGAACTGTAGCAAAATATCGTAATCAAATGAAAATTTTAAATTATAGATATAGAAAAGAGGGATAATTGTGTCAAATAGCTTTACAGTAGCAATTATTGGTGCAGGACCAGGCGGATATGTTACTGCTATACGATTAAATCAATATGGAATAAATACAGTAGTTATTGAAAAAGAGAGAATAGGCGGTGTATGTCTTAATTGGGGTTGCATTCCGACAAAGACATTAGTTAAAAATGCTGAGCTATTTCACGAGATAAAAAATTCTCGGAAGTTTGGCATAAACATAGATAATATTCAATTGGATTGGCAAAAGGTTAAAGAGAGAAAAAATAAAGTAAGAGACCAATTGATAAGAGGTGTAGAATATCTATTCAAAAAGAGAAATATACCTTTGCTAAAACAAGAGGTAAAAGAGATATATTACAAAAATAATGAAATCATCCTAAAATGTGTAGATAGTGAGAATAATTTTAGCATAATTTGTTCTAAATATCTTATCATTGCTACTGGCTCTCAACCAAAAGAACTACTGAATATCAAATTTGATAATAGATACATTATGGATAGTAAGGACTTATTAGATATAATAGAATTGCCAAAGCATTTAACCATTATTGGCGGAGGTGTAATTGGTTGTGAGTTTGCAGCTATTTTCAATAATTTTGGCTGTAAAGTAGAAATCGTTGAATTTATGCCTAATTTAATACAAGGGGAAGATAAAGAGATTGTTGATAGATTAGCTCAATTATACAAAAGGAAAAAGATAAAACTCCATCTAAATACAAAAGTTGAAAAATATGAACAAATAGATGCTAAACTAAAATTAAATTTAAGCAATGGAAAGGACATAATCACTGACAATGTTCTGCTGTGTGTAGGAAGGACGCCATATTTTACAATAGATACAAATCCAGAGATAAAGCTTCACAATAGTGCTATAGAAATTGATGATTATATGGAGACCAATTTAAGCAATATTTTCGCTATCGGTGATGTAACAGGAAAGCTGATGTTAGCACATAATGCCAGTAAGCAGGGTTTAGTAGTGGCTGATGTAATAAGGAATCGTGAATATAAAATGCAGAATAAACTTGATAATATTATTTATGCGAATATTCCGCGCTGTATATTTTCGGATCCAGAAATTGGCTGTGTTGGATTGACAGAAGAACAGGCAAAAGAACAACATCATAATATTGTAATTGGGAAGTTTCCATTTATAGCTAATGGCAAGGCATTAAGTTTAGATAAAGCAGATGGATTTGCTAAATTGATTTTTGATAAAGATAAACGAACATTATTAGGTGCTTGTTTTATAGGTCCTATGGCTTCAGAATTGGTTGCAGAAGTAGCAATTTTAATAAGCAGTAAAATTAGTTTAGACAAGATGAAGCATATAGTTTTTGCTCATCCGACTTTATCTGAAACAATTGGCGAAGCTATTGAGGATTTAGAGAATCTGGCTATACATAAGATATGTTAGACTGCTTTGGAGATATATTATGGCTATGAATAGATAACGAAGAAAAGTTATAGGTAATATTTTTGCTGATGCTGCCAAATATACACTTACAGCGGGTGTAATTAGCAGTTTTTTGTCAGGTAAATATTCTTTGTTATCAAGCATTCTTATTGGTGTATCTTTTGTCTTATTTGCTTTATTAGCATATCTTATTACACCAATGGATGAAAAGGAGGATTAAATGGAAACAAATCTGATTGTTATACTTGGAACAGCAGTAATAACAGGAATAGTCTTTTTTATATCTTTTAAGATTCAGGATAGAAGGAAACATACCCATAATAGTTGAAGCAGTCTAACCCCAGCTTCACTTGACAGAAACGCAGGCGGTATTTGAATTTTTCAGTTAAGACAGCATTCAAAAGTCAGTATGGTAATTTATAGTTTACCCCGTTAGATATTTATCTTGTTTTAGATTTCTACTATCTCACATAGTAAATTAAGTATTTTAATTCGTGAATTCGTGGCTAAAAATTAGAAAATGAAAAGAGCATTAGTTACAGGAAGTAATGGATTTATTGGCAGTCATTTAGTAGAAGAATTGCTATCAGCGGATTACGATGTTACCTGTTTAGTAAGAAAGACATCTGATTTGCGATGGATTGAAAAATTGCCAATAAAATTGTATTATGGCGATTTTAATGAGCCATCTTCTTTAATCAATGCAGTAAAGAATCAGGATTATATTTTTCATGTCGCTGGTATTACAAAAGCCAAAACAAAAAATCTGTATTATAAAATCAATGTCGGACACACAAGAACACTTATCAATTTAATCAAAAGATATAATAGCAATTTACAGAAGTTTGTCTTTGTTAGCACGCAAGCCGCATCTGGTCAGGCACAGGGAAAATGTAGGAAAAAAGAATCAGAGCCAGACAATCCAATTACTTATTATGGAATGAGTAAGAAAAGTGCAGAAATGATGATTCAAAAGGTAACAGAGTTCAATTGGACTATAATTCGTCCAGCTGGAGTATATGGTCCTCGCGATAACGATTTTTACCAATATTTCAAATTAGTAAATATGCACTTTGCTCCTATCTCTGGGATTAAAAATAAATACTTCTCTCTTATTTATGTTAAGGATTTGGTGCGACTTATTAAGATGTCTGCTGAAAGTGATAATGCCTGTAATAAGATATTTTTCGCTTGTGATGATAATATCTATATCTGGCAGGACTTCATATCTGTATTGAAAAAAACTATGAACAAGAAAGCATTGAGCTTTATAGTTCCTGATATTTTGGTTTATCCAATAGCAATTTGTAATGAATTCCGTTCACTATTGCATCAGGAGC
>QMNM01000089.1 GCA_003647765.1 Candidatus Cloacimonadota bacterium | reverse complement strand
TGAATATTCTATCTGAATTTACAATAATACCGTTTTTTATCAGTAAATCATACATTTTTATAAGAGATCAAGAAAACAAGAAGACAAGAGTTCAAGGAAACAAGAAGACAAGAGTTCAAGAAAACAAGAAGACAATGGGGCAATGAAGAATATATAGTTTCTGAATTTTTATTCTCTATTTATAAATTTTCGCACTACGCACTACGCGCTACGCGCTTCGCATTTCTCCATAATTTTCTTTTTTAATGCTGGGACTATTTTTAATAAGTCATCAACAATGCCATAGTCAGCAATGCCGAATATTGGTGCATTAGGGTCTTTATTTACAGCAATGATTGTGTCAGCATTTCTCATTCCGATTAAATGTTGGAAATCACCACTTATGCCGAGAGCAATATAAAGTTTTGGTTTCACAGTTTTTCCTGATGAACCGACCTGCCTTTCTTTTGGTAGCCATCCAGCATCTACAATGGGCCTTGAACAAGCAACAACAGCACCTATGGATTCAGCAAAATCCTCTATTATCTGTAAATTATCCTTCTCTTTGATACCTCTACCAATTGCTACAATTTTCTCTGCTTGTGTAATATCAATCTCACCTGCAACTGCTTCTACAAATTGGATAAATTTTTTATTAGTAATTTCCTCAAATGAAAAAGTGATTCTCTCAATTTCAGCAGATAAATCACCTTGTTCAGCAGTGAAAGTGCCAGGCTGAATGGAAATTATTCCACCATTTTTAGATGGAAATGAAAACCGAGTATGTATCTTTCCACCATATACTTGATTTATTGTAAAGATTTTATCATCACCAATTTCAAATTCTATACAGCCCATAACAATAGGTAAATCAAGTTGCACTGCCAAAGATGGTGCAATATCCATAGTGTACGATGTCTGTCCAAATAATGTAAGCAATGGCTTTCTATCAGTGATTATAGAACCAAGCACTTGCTGATAATAATCTGAATGAAAATGCTCAAGTTTCTCATTTTCAATACATAAGATTCTATGTGCTTCTGATTTTAACTTCTCTATAAAATTATCTCCATTTTTGGCAAGAACAATTGCATAAACAAATCCACCAGTTTGCACCATATTTCTGGCTTTTGTTAATAGTTCAAAAGTAATATCTCTTATTTCACCCTTTCTATGTTCAACCAATACAAAAATATCTTTTCTCATATTAACCCCTTTGTTTTTAGAATTTCATATACTTTTTCTGCTGTCTCTTCTGGATTTCCTGTAAATATTTCCGCAGTGTCCCCAGGTGGCGGTAAATACATCTTTTCAGTATGCACTTTTATTCCCTGTGCAGAAATATTCTCTACAAATCTTATTTCCTTTTTAGATGCTCTTTTAATTCCAAAAATAGACGCATACCTTGGCTCGTTTATTCCAGTTTGGATTGTAATTACTGCTGGAAATTTAATATTAAATTGTTCCATCAATCCACCTTCTAATTCACGATCAATTATAGCATAATCTTCATTCGCTTGTATTTTCACAGCTAATGAGATATGCGGAATATTCAGAAGCCCTGCAAGTGTTACACCAAGTTGTCCAAAATTATCATCATTTGCCATACAGCCAGTAAAAATCAGGTCATACTCCAATTCCTTGATTTGCTCAGCAATTAAGTTCGCAATAGCATACGGGTCAAGTTTATATAGATTATCAGGTGTAATTCTTATGCCTCTTGTTGCTCCTTTTGCTAATCCCATACGAATAATATCATCACATTCTTTTGGTCCAACAGAAATCAGTGTAATTTCACCGCCAAATTCCTCTTGCAATAGAAGTGCCTCTTCTAATGCGTAATTATCAGCTTCATTGATACTGAACACAAGATTTCCATCATCCAATTTGCGATTTTCCGCATCAATTTTAAGTGTTGCAGATGTAGTATCAGGAACTCTTTTTATACAAACTATACTATTCATAAAACCTTCCTCTCTTTTTTACTCATTTATACATATCTCATTGGATAAAACACCATTACAATTGGTAGTTGTTAGTTGATAGTTGTTGGTTGATGATGTTAGGATCAATAAATATATAATGTAAAAGTTACTTAATTTTAATCCTTAACTCACTTTTGTAACTTGACAAAGTATAATTATGAAGTGGAATAAATTTATCTTGATTTATAATCGCACTTCGCACTATGCTTTTCGCTCATCAATCTTCTTATCTCTTTATGTTTCATAAACCTCCATGCTCCTACTGGCAAATTTCCTAAATTTACTCCTCCTATTTGCACTCTTTTAAGAGCCAGCACATTAAAGCCAATTGATTTTACCATTCTTCGTATTTGTCTATTCCGTCCTTCATAGATAGTTATTTTCATACTTGTAATATCATTTTTTGGATTATAACTATTAATGAATACTTTTGCTGGTAAAGTTTTTTTGCCATCTAAATCAATACCTTTTCGTAAAAGCCAGAGTGAACGGTTATCAATTTTACCTTTTACTTTCACTTTATAGACCTTTTCTAACTTATATTTAGGATGTATAATCTGATTAGCAAATTCACCATCATTTGTTAATAGTAGCAATCCTTCGGACTTATAATCAAGTCTGCCAACAGGAAATAATCGCTGATTTATGCCATTGGAAAAATTAGGCAGTAAGTCAAAAATCGTTTTCCGATTGTAAGGATCTTTTGTAGTTACTAAATATTTTGCTGGTTTATTTACTATTATGTAGACATTTTCTTGATGGATTTTTAATAGTTTATTATTGTAAAATACCTTATCTTTTTCAGTGTCAATCTGTGTTGCCAAATTTTTGATTATTTTGCCATTTACACTTATTTCTCCTTTAAGGATAAGTTTCTCTACCGCTCTTCTTGAGCCCAGGCTACATTTTGCTAAAAATTTATTTATACGCATATTGTTTGCTATACCAAATATGAAACCCGAGTCGAGTTCAAAGAACCAGAGTAGAGTTTCTGGATAATTATTGCTAAATTTCAGCAATCAGAAAATATTAAAAAGTGTATGATAATCTTAACCAGATATTATTTTCTATCCAAGCATAATCACGAGTGGCTTCTTTTTTATAGATAAATCTATATTCCAATGATAGAAATTTTAATAAACGATAATTAATTACATTTTTCAGTTCATAATTAGGTTCTTTATCTCCTGTATATGGAAAAAGCATATCAACTCTCAAAGTCCATAATAATTTATGTATAGGTTGGAAATTAGCTGATGATGATACCTCTAATCCCTTTATATAAGATGAATTTATTTCCTTAAAAATTACATCTGATTCAGAACTCCTTTCAAATACATCTTTTCTTATATACTGCCAAAGCCCTAATCCTGCTCTGATACTGAAATTGAGCTTATTCGTCCTTATAGGAGTGAAGTTTAATCCTAAACCTTCTTTCAACATTAGTGGGAAAAAAGTTGGAGATACACTAACTTCATCTTTATTGTAAATCACTTCCCTAGTATCATCATTACTGATTTTTATTATAGAATCCTGTTTAGAATCATAATATATTTTTCCAGGAAATAGTTTTGTCTCTACATCAAAGCGACCATATAAACCAATCAAAGGGACAAAATAATAAATATAAATATTGTTTAGTAATAATTTATCTGTGCTAATATGTAATTTAGCTTGTTCCTCTTTACTTAATACCAATTCAATAGATGGCTCTGATAAAAAGAATTGCTTTTTGGTTTCATAGCGAAATCTATTTTCAAATTTAGTAGAGAGATTAATATCTGTATCAAATTTCTCTTTTGATGATTTATTCTCACTTGTTATATTGACACTACTGTGTAATGCTGAATATGTAGACCAATGTGTTTTTTCCACTAATTTCATTTCCATTTCTTTTAAAATTCCAGCACCAATCAAATCACCAGATGAGCCATCTATAACAATTGTGTATTGTGTTAATGTATTAGGCAAAAGTCTAACAGTAGTAAAATTTGTAAAAGTATTATACGGAGCACCTGCTGTAGTAATTTTGTACAGTCCAGGTGGCAAAATCCATGTATCAGGATGTTCGCCAATTTCATCCTCATCTTTACTAATTTTAATGCCATAGCTATCTTCTGTTTTAGTATCAAATAGCTCGTAGCTCTTTTTCAAAAAATTTCTTGATTCATCAATAATTCTGATAATTAAACCACACCAATCTACTTGTATAATTTCTGTGCATTCCTGCTTGACTTCTATATACTTTACAATTTTCTGTTCCTCAGTTATTCCACTACCAAATACAATTTTATAATTGCCAGCTTCCAAGAATATACTTTCGCCCATATTCTCTGCAAGATGAGTTAATTTGTTATCCTTATAAATATCAATAGTTGGCTCCCATTCTTTATTTGTCATAACAGGGACAAAGATTCTTCCAAATCCTTTATAATCATCTTTAGCTTCAATATTAAATTGCTCATTAGGTGATGGAGCAAGCCAGGTATCATAATTCAATGCTTCAGCATCTGCAAAAACTACATTTAACAGCCATATAAATAAAAAAATAAAAAAATGGTAGTTGTTAGTTGTTAGTTGTTTGTTTATCATTATCTCTGCTCCTCAAAGTATTTGATTATTTTCAAGATAAATTTATTATTTTCCTCTTTAAGAATATCGCTAATCTTCTTAGCAAAAAAAGCCATATTTTGTGTATCCAATCTCTCGTAGCGAACAAAATGATATGAAACTACAATATTTTCATTTTGATTATCCTGTAATGATAATTCCATCTCTATATCAGCTCTGTTTATACCTTCACTATGATATAATTCAATATTACAAATATGTCCTAAAATAGTAAAGTCAGGACGCACATCCAAAAATTCTTTTTTTACATCAGCAAAAAGGTTCGCTTCTTTAAGGTGTTTTAATAAAAGATCCTGTATAGCATCTTGTGGCCGTAATGCCCATAAATCATATCTACTATATCTCAACTGATGTAAAGAATTCCGAATAACAATAGCAGAACGGTCATAAGTTAAAGAAATATCAAAATCACTAACTTCAACATAATATGGCAGTTGTGGATAAATTTTTATACTATCCGGTATAGATGGAGTATAATCTAATATGTAATAATTACTATAATAAGTTTTGCCGCAACTTATCAGAAATAAAAACAATAATGCGTAGGGCGTAATGCGTAAGGCGTGAAGCGTGAAAAATCTTTTCATCAAAATTTTTTACTCCCTTTCTTTTGCTCTTTGGTCACCAGTTCCTCTAAGTATAATAGATGGATTTTCTGTAAGCATCCTACTAAACTCATTGAGATTCTGTAATGAATATTTCATTAGTTCAAGTGAACGAATAAGATCTTTTCTGCCTTTAAGGACAGTCATATCAATATGTGTAAATGTCCTATCTATTTCTCGTACTGTTTGATTGATATTACTTAATAAATCTGCTATATCTGCTTGATTTAAATCCTTTGATATTTCACTAATATTAATCATTACGGTATCCAGGGATACTAATATACGATTTGTTGAAGCACCTAAGATATTTAGTTGTTCTGAAAATTGTTGTACATTATCAATTGTAGATTTGATGGGTTCTCTATTTTCCGCTAATATAATATTAACCTGTTTTAGAGTGATATTGATACGGTTAATCAACTCAATGAACTTATCCTTATTTTCGCCGCCTGTAATTTCTGAAAGATTATTAGCTATAATTTCAATTTTTTCTGATATGATTTCTGCTTTGCCAGTGATATTTGCCATTGTTGACTTTCCTGGCTTGATAAATGAGCCTGGCTTTAGTAATTCCGCTTCATTTGACCCACCTGTTAATTCTATCAATTTCAATCCAGTTATACCTATTATTGACACAATTGCTTCTACATCTTCCTTTATAGGCGTATTTTCTTCAACGCTAATTGTAATAATTACTCTTGTAATATCTTTCGGGTCAATTTTAATATCATCAATCCTGCCAACTCTAATTCCATGATACTTTACCGAGTTCCCAATTTCCAAGCCACTTATGGAAACATCCTTGTATGCGATATAATAAATGTCTCTTTTCTGAAGGAGTTTGCTTCCTGTTATTAGTGCAATTACTATAATCAAGATAGATGATGATATTGTAATAAATATACCTAATCTTATTCGTTGTGATTTTGATTTCATACTATTTTCATGCAGAGCGATTTAAATTAGAAAATATCTTCTCTTGCGATTCTTATTTTCTATCTCTCTTGTCATCTTGAACTCTTGTTAGCCACGAAGAACACGAAGGAACACGAAAAAATTTCTAACAAAATATTCCTATTTGACAGTATCAACATTCTTTTCTTGTCATCTTGAACTCTTGTCATCTTGAACTCTTGTAATCTTGAACTCTTGTTTTCTTGAACTCTTGTTTTCTTGAACTCTTGTTAGCCACGAAGAACACGAAGAAACACGAAAAAATTTCTAACAAAATATTCCTATTTGACAGTATCAACATTCTTTT
>QMNM01000088.1 GCA_003647765.1 Candidatus Cloacimonadota bacterium | reverse complement strand
CGTGTTTCTTAGTGTTCTTGGTGGCTAAAAGATGTATCAACTTTTTCGTGTTTCTTAGTGTTCTTGGTGGCTAAAAGATGTATCAACTTTTTCGTGTTTCTTAGTGTTCTTAGTGGCTAAATATAAAAAAATCGCTAAAAGATTAAAAGAAACTGTCAAATTTGATGTAAGCAAGGAAGGATGAGAAGGAAGGCTAAAAAAGTGAACAAAGATTTGTTATATGCGAAAGAAGTCTACAGAATAATAGGTGCTGCAATTGAAATACATAAAGAACTTGGCCCTGGATTCTTAGAATCGGTCTATGAAGAAGCAATGGTAATTGAATCAAGTAAAAGACAGATACCATACGAAACGCAAGTTAAGATACCTGTTTACTATAAAAACCAAAAATTAAAAAAAGAGTTTATCGCTGATTACATTGGATATGGCAAAATCATAGTTGAATTTAAGTGTATCCCTAAATTAACAAAAGTAGAAGAAGCTCAGATAATAAATTATTTAAAGGCAACAGGAATGAAAGTTGGAATATTAATTAATTTTGGTAGTCATGAAAAATTGGAATGGAGAAGATATATCAGAACATTTATTGAAAACAAAAAGGATGATATAAGCCACGAAGGACGCGAAGAATCGCTAAAAGATTAAAAACTATAAAACTGGTGATAACTTTCATATATCAGACCAGTTCAACTTTTTCGTGTTTTTTAGTGTTCTTGGTGGCTAAAAGATGTATCAACTTTTTCGTGTTTCTTAGTGTTCTTGGTGGCTAAAAAAATGTTTTAATCTTTCGTGTTTCTTAGTGTTCTTGGTGGCTAAATATATTAAGAGGTTATAATGAAAAGAATCGGAGTTTTTATTTGCCATTGTGGCGAAAATATTGCTGATACAGTGGATGTGGAGAGGGTTGCCAAAGAAATCGGCAATTATAGCGGCGTTATCTATAGCACTGATTATACTTTTATGTGTTCTGACCCCGGGCAGAAAATGATAAAGGATGCAATAAAAGAGAAAAAATTGGATGGGGTAATTGTAGCAAGTTGTTCACCCACAATGCATGAAGCAACTTTCAGGAAAGCGGCCGCATCTGCTGGATTAAATCCATATCAATGTGAAATAGCCAATATCAGAGAGCAATGCAGTTGGGTTCATTCTAATAGAGAACAGGCTACAAAAAAAGCGATTCTTATCATAAAATCTATGATTGAAAAGCTGAAATTGAATGAATCACTATATCCAATATCTTCACCAACAAATAAGAATGTATTAGTAATAGGTGCTGGAATTGCAGGGATTCAGGCGGCATTGGACATTGCTGATGCAGGGCATAAAGTTTTTTTAGTGGAAAAGAGACCATACATTGGTGGGCATATGATTCAATTATCAGTAACCTTTCCAACACTTGATTGTTCACAATGTATTCTGACTCCTAAAATGGTTCAAGTTGACCAGAACGAGAATATTGACCTCTTCGTTAATAGCGAAATAGAATCAATTGACGGTGCTGTGGGTAATTTTAAGGTCAAAATTAAAAGAAAAGCACAATATATTAACCCAGAAATATGCACTGGCTGCGGAGATTGTGTAGATGTTTGTCCTGTACTTGTTCCGGATGAATACGAGGAAGGGCTTTCATATCGTAAGGCAGTTTATATGTCGTTTCCACAAGTGATTCCATATACATATACATTGGATATTGATAATTGTTTGGGATTAAACCCAATTGCTTGTGGAAAATGCAAAGATGCCTGTAAGGAAGGTGCTATCAATTATGATGCAAAAGATGAAACTATGGAAAAAAATGTTGGAGCAGTAATAGTTGCAACTGGATATGATTTATATCCTATGGAAAATATTGGAGAATATGGTTATGGAAAATATCCGGATGTTGTTAGTGGACTGCAATTTGAAAGGCTTATCTTTGCTGTTGGTCCATCAGGTGGAAAAATGTTACGACCATCCGATGGAAAGCCGGTAAAGGAAATTGCTTTTGTTCAATGTGCTGGCTCACGAGACCCGGAAAGACATCTTTCTCATTGTTCAAAAATCTGCTGTATGTATACATCAAAACAGGCAAAAATGTTTAAAAATAAGGTGCCAGATGGACAGGCATATATCTTTTATATTGATATTAGAGCAACTGGAAAAGATTATGAAGAGTTTATCCAAACAGCACAATTGGAGCAAAAGTTAGTTTATATCCGAGGTAAGGTATCCCGTATTTATAAAGAAAATGATAAAATGATTATCAATGCTTTTGACACTCTCTCCGGCAAAAAAATTGAAGCCAAAGTGGATATGGTAGTTCTCGCATTAGGAATGATACCAAGTTTTGGAACTGATGAACTGGCAAGAAAACTTAATCTTTCAGAAGGAACATCAGGATTTCTGACAGAAGCACATCCTAAATTACGACCAGTAGAAACTGTTAATCCTGGATTTTTCCTTGCCGGAACATGTCAGGCACCAAAAGATATACCTGAAACTGTTGCACAGGCTTCTGGCGCGGCTTCAAAAGCGTTATCATTATTGGCTCATGATACTATAGAAAAATCGCCAGTTGTTGTAAAAGTTAATGATAAAAAATGCAATGGCTGTGGAGATTGTATTGAGAAATGTCCTTTTGATGCAATTACTATTGATGAAGTTCAAAATATCGCTGTCATTGATGAAATGAAATGTAAAGGATGTGGCTTTTGCATTCCGGAATGTCCTGAAGATGCATTAGAGCAAAAGAACCTCTCTGACCAGCAAATTTATAATATGATAGATGCTATATTAGGAAAGGATAAGAAGGTTGTAAAAAGTAAAGAATTTGAGCCAAAAATTGTGTGCTTTTTTAGTAATATTGGTGCTTATCAGGCAGCAGACCTTGCTGGTATCGGAAGAATGGAATATAAACCAAATGCTCTAATAATTAGACTTCTTTCAATTTCAATGTTAGACGACAAACATATTTTATATGCAATAAAAAATGGGGCTGATGGTGTGCTGATAAGTGGAAGTCATCCTGGCGAATCTCCTTATCCCGGAGCGAGTAAGAAAACAAAAGAAAGAGTAAATGCTCTTAAAAAGAAAATAAAAGATGCTGGACTAAATCCTGAAAGAATAAAATTAGAATGGTATGCAGGCAGGCAAGCAAAAGGATTCGCTGGTTTTATTGATACATTTGTTAAATATCTTAAAGAGCAGGGTCCAGTCCAGTCAAAGAGATGGGAATCATTAAATTAGAGGAAAAATGAAAAAAATCGGTGTTTTTGTTTGCCACTGCGGTGTAAATATCAAAGATACTGTTGATGTAGAAAAATTAACAGAGCAACTTGCAGATTATCCAGGAGTTGCACATATTGAAAACTATATGTTTATGTGTTCAGACCCTGGACAAAATTTAATAAAAGAAGCCATTAAGAAGAAAAATTTAGACGCTGTGGTTGTTGCAGCTTGTTCTCCTACGCTTCATGAATCCACATTTCAAGGTGTGATAGAAGAATCAGGATTAAACCAATATCAATGTGAAATTGCTAATATTCGTGAACAATGCAGTTGGGTTCATACAAATAAAGAAGAAGCAACAAGAAAAGCGAATCTAATTATCAAAACTGCCATTGAGAAGTTGAAACTCAATGAGTCATTATTCCCGGTATCAGCTCCTGTAACAAAAAAAGCATTGGTAATCGGTGCAGGCATTGCTGGAATTCAGTCTGCACTTGATATTGCTGATGCAGGATATGAGGTTACTGTTGTTGAAAAAAACCCTTCCATTGGTGGACATATGATACAACTTTCCGAAACATTTCCCACATTGGATTGCTCTCAATGCATCTTGACTCCAAAGATGGTTCAACTCAGCAAGCATAAAAACATCAAACTTTATGTTAATAGTGAAGTAGAATCAGTTGAAGGATATATTGGAAATTTCAATGTAAAGATAAAAAGAAAAGCCCAGTATGTAGACCCTGATAAATGTAATCTATGTGATGACTGCACTGATGTCTGTCCTGTTTTAGTTCCAAATGAGCAAGAAGAAGGCCTATCCTGGCGCAAGGCAATCTATATTCCATTTCCACAAGCGATTCCAGCCACATATACCCTTGATGTTGAAAATTGTTTGGGTCTTGAACCAATTGCTTGTGGAAAATGTCGTGAAAAATGTGAAGCAGACGCAATAAATTACGATGCAAAACCTGAAATTTTTGAAGAAAAAATCGGTGCAATTGTTGTCGCTTCTGGTTATGATTTGTATCCTGTTGAAAATATGGCAGAATATGGTTATGGAAAATATCCTGATGTGATTACAAGTTTGCAATTTGAAAGAATCCTTTCTGCAACAGGTCCAACAGGTGGAGAAATGAGACGACCGTCCGATGGCAAAATTCCAAAAGAAATCGTCTTTGTACAATGTTCAGGCTCAAGAGACCCGGAAAGACATCTGTCCTATTGCTCCAAAATCTGCTGTATGTATACGCTGAAGCACGCTAAACTTTACAAGCATAAAGTTTCAGATGGACAGCCTTATATTTTCTATATTGATATTCGTTCAGGTGGTAAGAGATACGAAGAGTTTGTTCAACAAGCAGTTTCAGAAGAAGAAATTCTTTACATTAAAGGTAAAGTTGCCAGAATTTATAAAGAAGGCGACAAAATGATAGTTCATGGAATGGATACACTTTCTGGAAAAAAGATAGAGATAACCGCAGATATGGTTGTATTGGCAATGGGAATTGTGCCAAGCTATGGAACTGATGAATTAGTTAAAAGATTAAAATTAAATACAGATGAGGCTGGATTCTTAGTTGAAGCACATCCGAAATTGCGACCTGTTGAAAGCTTACAAGCTGGATTCTATCTTGCTGGTGCTTCTCAAGGACCAAAAGATATTCCAGATTCGGTTTCTCAAGCTTCCGGTGCAGCTGCAAAAGCACTTGCTTTACTTTCCAGTGATAAAATATATCATTCCCCTATCATAGCCACTGTTGATAAAGATTTGTGTTCAGGATGTAAAATTTGCATTGGAACCTGCCCTTATGGCGCTCGTGAATTTGATGAGATTGAAAAAATTGCTAGTGTGAATGATGTTCTTTGTGAAGGTTGTGGAGCTTGCATCAGTGCTTGCCCTTCTGGAGCATCTCAGCAGAAAAATCTGACGGATAAGCAAATATATAATATGATAAATGTGATATTGAATGAATGAGTAGATGAGTAAATGGGAAAATGGGTGGATGGGTAAATTTAGGGTGAAGAAAAAGAAAGAATAAGGTATAAAAAATGGTAAGAACTCATAAAGATTTAGATGTCTGGAAATTGGGAATTGAACTCGTTGAAAAAATATACAAAGCAACCATCGGCTTTCCCAAGGAGGAGATTTATGGTTTAACTTCCCAAATGCGAAGAGCTGCTGTTTCAATTCCATCTAATATAGCCGAAGGTGCCGCAAGAAATTCAGAAAAGGAATTTATCCAATTTTTGTATATTAGTTTAGGCTCTCTTTCAGAACTTGAAACCCAAGTCATTATAGCAAATAAAATTGGGTATTTAGATTCGCTTGATATGATTAATTCCATAGAGATTTTAAGAAAAAAATTATTGAATTTTATTAAATATGTCAAAACCAAAATTAAGTAAATGAAATCAATGTCCTTATATTTTTATGCTCATCTACCCATTTACTCATCTACCCATAAACATATCAAGAGAGGAAAAAGATGAATGACTTTGAACCAAAGATAGTATGTTTTCTTTGCAAATGGTGCACTTATGCTGGAGCTGATTTAGCTGGAACATCCAGAATGAAGTATCCTCCAAATGGGGTTGTAATAAAAACATTATGTTCTTCCCGTGTTGATCCACAATACATTTTGTTGGCATTTAAAAAAGGTGCGGATGGAGTTTTTATCGGAGGTTGCCATCCCGGTGACTGTCATTACCAAACTGGAAATTATAAAACACAACGAAGAGTAATTTTGCTTAAGAAATATTTAGACCAGATGGGAATTAACCCAAACCGTTTGCGTCTTGAATGGATTTCTGCCAGTGAAGGAAGAAAGTTCGCAAACACTATGAAGGAATTTGTTGAACAAATAAAAAGTTTAGGGGCTATACCAAAAATGAATTTTACGGAAAATACATCCACCGCGGAGTCGCAAAGAACACAGAGAAAATAAATAATTTAATTAAAATCTTTGCGTTCTCCGCGTCTTTGCGGTGAAAAAGAAGACAAAGGAGATGGGTCTTCGGTAAAATGGTTTACACCGCGGAGTCGCAAAGAACACAGAAAAAGATTATTATTTTTGACAGATATTATTATAATAAAAAATGATAAATAAGGATTTTTCAAAATGGTTCTTTATAAAGTTTTTTTTTATTAAAAAAGTAATTAAAAATCTCTGCGTTCTCCGCGTCTTTGCGGTGAAAAAGAAGACAAAGGAGACGGGTCTTCGGTAAAATGGTTTACACCGCGGAGTCGCAAAGAACACAGAGAAAGATTATTATTTTTGACAGATATTATT
>QMNM01000087.1 GCA_003647765.1 Candidatus Cloacimonadota bacterium | reverse complement strand
GCAAATCATAGCTCCGTAGGAGCGATATAAATAGCTTTAACCATTTTTACCACATTAGAAATTTGGATTTTGATATTTTATTAGACTTATACAGGACTACCGAAGAATTTCATTTTACAAACTTTGATTCTTTAATACACTCTGTCAAATTTTAGCCACAAAAAATGCGAAAATTTTTATAATGTTTATGCTCAAATTATGGAATTCAGCCTTCCAGAGAACGATATTTACACTTACATTCCACAATTTTATAGCTCACTTTTTTTGAAAAAAGAAATTACCAGTTATTCTGTTATTAGCCCTTATATTATCTATTCTATCCTCTTCGTCAATAAACATCCTTAGAGTATCACCAAATATAATATTTTTCGCATAATCACGTTTCTCTGTCTGCTCCTGCTCGTATCTTGCTTGCACATTACCTTCTGCTTGTAAAAATTTAATTTTCCTATCACGAATCTTAATCTTTATTAAGTCAGAAAATAGGTAATTATCCCCTTTTTTGTCTATTTCCTTTTGTTTCTCGCTATAGAAAATTTGAGCGTTGTCTTTAATATGAATCTCTGTCAACTCCCTTTCTGAAAAATAAAGCTGTAATTCCTCACCACTTGCAATACTATTTTCTCCTTTGAATTGTGGTTCACCTAACAGAATTGCCTTATTCTCCTTATTAAAATAGATTAAAAACCTACTTGTAGTCAATGAATTACTAACATTTACTCTTACATTATAAGTAGCAACTAATTTTTCGTAATTCTTGAAAAATTCCATCTCTTTACTGGAAATGATAAGAGTATCCTCATCTTCTTTATGCACTAAAACTGGATGATATTTCAGAAACCCATATCCATCATTTATATCATAACGTGCATAACCACCTGTAATAGTAATACCTTCCCTTTGGTCATAAGAAATAATATTGTCTTTTGCAATAACTAATCTCTTATTTCTATAATAAGTTATTTTATCTGCTTTGAATGTTCGTATCGTATTATCAGAATGAAATTCAGTGAATACGGCATTCCCTTGAAGATAAATCATCTCCTTTTTTTTAAAATACTGTGCCTTATGAGCAGTGCATTTTAATGTATCATCAATAATCTCTACCTCATTTGTTAATTTGACAATCTCTTTTTTTTCAAAAATCTGTGCATTTTGCGATTTGAACTCTATCTGATTATAGAAAAAATCTATATCACCTGTTAAAGTTGTTACTCTTTCGTTGCCAATTAAATCTATGTTCATCTTATTAGCATTGATGAGATTAAAATGTGCAGGTTCATCAGCAAAGATATAATTAAATAAATATAGACAGAATAGAAATTCAGCCAACATCAAAGCAATTAGCCGATGCATTTTTTGTATATTCATTTTCGTGTATTTTTTCTCTCCCAATTTACTTCCTCTTTCTCAATGATGCCTTTAGCAGAGACCTGCTCTAATTTTATATGTTCCAAGCTACTATCTGCTTCTAATTTTCTGCCATATAGAGTATCACCTCTACGAATAATAGTTACCCAATCCTCTGAGTAGATTTTATCATTATTACGATTCCATAGTAATGAATCACCGAATAACTGTTTTTCTTCTGATATAAAACGCACATTGCCACTTGCACACATCAGGTTTTTTTTACCATAGATGTATCCTCTATGCGCTTTTAAGTTTGAAATACTGCCATTATCTTCATAAATATCTAAATCTATATTTGTTATTTTAGTAATATCATTTTTCTCAAATCGTCTTACTTGAACTGCTCTTAATGTCCACTCAGTTTTGTCTAAATTGCTTGATTGCACAATAACTGTATCTACTTGCTCATTTGGAATGGATTTTGTTAGCTCAAAATCATCAGTATATTCTTGTTTGCTACAAGAAAATAAGATTAACATAAAAACTAAGTAAATTATTTTATAATAGATTTTCATAATTTCCTAACACATTCCAATATAATTTTAATCTTTTTAAGTAATCCATTCATTTGTGATAGAGGAAGCATAGACAATGCATCACTTTTGGCTTTCTTTGGTTCTGGATGGGTTTCAATAAACAGTCCAGACAGATGCCCTGTTGCAACAGCTGCTCTTGTCAATGTCTCTATAAATTCGGGATTTCCTCCTGTTTGTTCGCCTCCGCTTGACGGTCTCTGAATACTATGCGTTACATCAAAAATAATCGGAATATTATAACCATCCATTATTTGCAGTCCACGAAAATCCACAACTAAATTATGATACCCAAAACAAGTTCCTCGTTCCGTGATTAGCACTTTATCATTTCCAGTATTGAATACCTTTTGCATTGCTAATTTCATATCTTCCGGAGCAAGAAACTGTCCTTTTTTTATATTGATTATTTTGCCTGTATTTGCAGATGCTTCAATCAGTTCAGTTTGCCTACATAAAAATGCCGGAATCTGTAATATGTCAGCTACTTGCGCCACACGCTTTATTTCTGTTTGACAATGAACATCAGTCAATATTGGGATGCCAAGTTCCTCTTTTACTGCGGACAAGAATTGTAAGCCCTTTTTAAGTCCAGGACCACGATATGAAATTCCAGAAGAGCGATTTGCCTTTTTGTATGAAGCTTTGAAAACATATTGGAAATTGTATCTATTACACATTGCATTCATTTCTTTAGCAATTTCCAAACATAATTCTTTTGATTCAGCCGCACAAGGACCTGCAATAATTGTGAAATGTTCTTTATTTATTTGTAAGTTCATGATTTTTCCGTTCGTTAAGCCACGAATTCACGAATTAAAATATTTATTTTTTACTGAAATTTATTTTCTGTATTATTCAGCGTCTTTAGTCAGGGTTCTTCAGTGTGCTATTCTTTATTTTTCCGTTCATTCTGATATATTAAAGCACTTTTTATAAATTCTCTAAATATAGGTTGTGGTTTAGTCGGATATGACTTAAATTCTGGATGGAACTGTACACCGATAAAGAATGGATGGTCTGTTAATTCTATTATTTCTACCAGATTATCTTTTGGATAGATACCTGAAAATCTCATCCCCTTTTCTGCAAATTTATCTCTATATTTATTATTAAATTCATATCTATGACGATGTCTCTCTTTTATCAATAAACCATCTTTTGTTTTCTCAATTCTTACAAGATTGTCTTTATCAATTTGATCATTAGACAAATAGATTCTTTCTGCGAATGAATTTTTTGCTAATAGACAAGTATAAGCACCGAGACGCATTGTGCCACCAATGTGTCTTATATGTTTTTGCTCAATCATCAAATCAATTACAGGATATTTTGTTTGTGCATCAAATTCTATGCTATTAGCATGTTCCAGATGTTATACATTGCGAGCAAATTCAATAATTGCACATTGCATTCCTAAACATATACCAAAGAAAGGAATATTATTCTCACGGGAATGCTTAATAATCTGAATTTTACCTTCTATACCCCTTACACCAAAACCACCAGGTACTAAAATTCCGTCAACATCATTTAATTTGTGTTTCAAAAAATCTTCATAACTGGAAAAGTCGGACTTTTCAAAATTATGAAAGATTCTATCAGTATCAATATATTTAATGTTCACCTTTGTCCAATGATAAATACCACTGTGTATCAAGGATTCAATTATACTTTTATATGCATCTTGATGACGAACATATTTGCCACAAAGAGCAATGCTGACCTGTTTTTTGGGATTATTATATCTATTTACAACTTCTTGCCAATCGGATAAATCAATCTCTTTATAATCTAAGTGAAAGTATTGAGAGATAATCTTTGGTAATCTATTAAGATAAAAGTTAATAGGGACTTGATATACACAAGGCACATCTTGGGCATCAATCACATTTTCAGCAGGCACATTAGTAAATAGAGCAATCTTTTGACGCATCTCTTTGGTTATTTTTCTTGCGGCTCTACATAGTAAAATGTCTGGTTGAATACCGATTTCTCTTAATTTATGGACGCTATGTTGAATCGGCTTTGTTTTAGATTCTCCTGCTGTTTTTATATAAGGCACTAATGCAAGATGAATAAACAAAGTATTTTCTTTGCCTATATCCAAGCGATATTGTCTGATTGCTTCTAAAAATGGCAAACTTTCAATATCACCAACAGTGCCGCCAATCTCTGTAATAATAATGTCAGCTTTTTTATCTAATAATCTTATCCTTCTTTTTATTTCGTCAATAATATGAGGAATAACCTGCACTGTCTTTCCTAAATAATCGCCTCTTCGTTCCTTTTCTATAACAGTGCGATAGATCTGTCCTGTTGTGCTATTGCTATCTTTTGTCAATGATTGGCATAAGAATCTCTCGTAATGGCCTAAATCTAAATCTGTCTCTGCACCGTCATCTGTAACAAATACTTCACCATGTTGAAAAGGATTCATTGTTCCTGGGTCAACATTCAAGTAAGGGTCAAGTTTTTGAATAATAACATTGTATCCGATTCTTTTTAGTAATAAGCCAATAGAAGCAGAAGCAATGCCTTTTCCTAATGAAGAGACAACTCCGCCAGTAATAAAAATATGTTTCTTTTTCATAATGCTCCTAAGGTTTGGTGATTATTTAGCCATTAAGATTGCTAAATTCCACTAAGATGTAATTATAATTGTTTGGTATGATTCGTGTTCTTGGTGGCTAAAAGTTATTTAAGTATCAATTCTTAATAATAGTATTATCAATTATTGCATTTACATAGTAAAACTTTCTATTTTCATTTATCTGACACTGCCAGGTTGTGCCATTAAATGTTCCAGAAGTATTTAACTCAAATTCGGTATAAGGATTATTTGAAGAATAAATCTTATAAGATGTTGCACCTGGGACCGAATCCCATTCTACATAGACATAAGCAGTATCAATATTTATTCTGACATTTTCAACAGTTGGAGGTTTATATTCACTAAACCCAGCAAATACAGTTTTTGTGCCTCCTGAATCCCAACGGTTTTTTGCTGGATTATCCTGATTCGCAAGAAATGGCCAATTTGTAATGAAATTAGGTTTAGCAGAATAATAATATGATGCTTGAGTATCTGGGATACTCAGATAATTTTCGGGCCAATATGCAGAAAAACCATAATCGTTAATAAGATTTTGTGTTGTAGGATCAGGGTCAGCATCACAAGCAACAATATTTTGCCTATACTGATCATCATTTGTAATTGGATAACCGCTATGGCTGGTTTCAATTTTAAATCCATAATGATAAGCACGATTTCTAAAGAATGTATTATAAGGACCATTATAATCCCAGACAGCATCTACAAAAATCCACTCTACTATATTTCCTTCAAATAAATTATATGTAGGCCCTGTGTAAGGATGTCCACTATGCCCTTGTGAGCAATCTCCATGCAAACATATATCAGCAACTGGAATCTGTATTGGAATACCCATAAACATATATATACCGTAAGCGTCTCTACTGTAATTATAACCGAATACATTACGATGTGGACCCTGTCCCAATATTATGGAATGCCGTAATTTTTTGAAGATATTATTTTCAATTAAGCAATGATTTGCCAAATTTACAATGCAAATGCCATACCCATGCCCACCACCACCATAATCCTGTGCATGATGGAAATAACAACCTGTTATAGAAATATATGAACTCATGCCTTGTATTGTTATATGATATCTTTGAGGATAATAGCTTTCTATACCACGAACCCAGCAGCTATCAGCATTACTGAATCTAATATTATCGCCATTATCTCCTTCTGTATCTACTCGTTCAATATATAAATCCTCTATGCCTACTTTATTGGATGAAACATACATACAGTTATCAGGAGTTAACAAGTCAAATTTTAAATATGTATTATCTGAGCCAGCTCCTTTTATAACCGTATTATTGGGTAAAGTTAATCCTTGTTCAATTATATAAGTTCCAGATGGAAAATATACTATTGTAAATTCGTTAGGATCAATATTTGAAAGTATTTGATTGATAGCATTATAATTGTGTGTAAAGCCATCTCCTACTACACCTTGTTCTGTTACATCTATAAATTCTGTATATTCTATTGGATGTAAAAGCAAATTACATCCAGCAGTTTCCCATACAATAGTTCCTTCTGGTGGAATACGGTATGATGGAATTATATTACTTATCTGGCAATTCGTATTTGTTACATAAAAAATAGAAAATAGAAGATAAACTACAATTATAGATATTTTTTGGAAGTTAACTTCATACTTGTCTTTCATTTTTCACTTTTTTATACTCAATGTAAATTAGAGTATGGAGTTCCACTTGTCCAAGACAGATGGAACTCCATATATTTATTTGATTAACAACATTTTCTTTGTCGCACAATATCCATCTGTCTTTATCTTGTATAGATAAACTCCGCTGGACAATTCCCTATTTCTATGATCAGTTCCATTCCAAATAATGCTGTGATAACCTGCCTTTTTACTTTCGTCAACCAATGTTCTTACTTTCTCGCCACGAATATTGTAAATGCTGATTTCTACTTGTGTGTCTTTTGGTAGTTGATATTCAATTTTTGTCTCTG
>QMNM01000086.1 GCA_003647765.1 Candidatus Cloacimonadota bacterium | reverse complement strand
CCAACCAAAATATGAATAAAACTAATGCCGACCTAAATGGTGAAGTCTGATTCTACTCTACTGTAATTTTGTGGCTAATAGGATGCTTTAGCGTTCTTTATTTGATCTAGCGTCGGTGTTTACACCGTCGCAACTATTTTTATTTATCCATTATTCTTGCAGTAAGTATACCTTCACAAACTAAACTTTCGCCAACATAGGCTTGTCCAGCGATTTTTGCGGCAGATTTTTTTATATTTATCATTTTCATTTCAAATCGTAATTGGTCGCCCGGTAATACTGGCTTTCTAAATTTGACCTTATCAATAGACACAAAATATGCAACATGATTTTCAGGGTCATCTAAAGTATTTAGCAATAAGACACCACCTGTTTGTGCCATTGCTTCAAGAATAAGCACACCTGGCATTATCGGATGGCCTGGAAAATGACCCTGAAAAAACGGCTCATTTATAGTTACATTCTTTATACCAACTATACTTTCTCTACTGTGAAAACTTATTATTTTATCAACTAATAGAAATGGATAACGATGTGGAAGAATTCTCATTATAGCGTTAATGTCAAAGACCACATCTTTTCGTTTTTTCTTTTGATATTTCTGCTGTAATATCTCTCTCTCATAAAGTTTGCGAATTCTTTTTATCAATTCTACATTTGTTTTATGACCAGAGCGAGCAGCTATTATGTGTCCTTTAAGAGGAATGCCTAAAAGAGCTATATCACCCATTAAATCAACAACTTTGTGTCTGACAAATTCATTATAATACCTTAACTTTTTTCCATTCAGAAGTCCTGTGTTTTCATCTATATATATATCTTTTTTATATCTAAAAATCCTTTTAAGCTCGTTTATTTCCTGGGTTGACATATCTGGCTCGCCAATAACTAATGCGTTATCTATGCTACCGCCTTTAATTAGATCGTTCTCTTTTAACTCCCTAATTTCGTGTAAAAATGCAAAAGTTCGTGCAGAAGCAAATCCAGGGACAAATTCTTTTTCCACAGACATCATTGAAGTATATTGGGTTTTTAAGAATGGATGATTATAATCAATTAGAAAGGTTACTTTTAATGTATCAGAAGGTACAATTACTATATCTACATTATCATCTGGTGCAGAAAAGGAGATTGGTTCTGCAATTGCTAAATAATTCTTTTCACAATCTTGTTCAATAACCTCGCCTTTTTTAATAGTATTGACATATACTATAGCACTACCATCAGCCACAGGCACTTCTACACCATCAATTTCTACTAATATATTATCTATTTCTAAACCGACAATCGCTGATAATAGATGTTCAATAGTACATACTTTTGCATCTCCAATAGCAATTGTAGTCCCTCTTGAAATATCAATTACATGCTCTATATCTGCTGGAATTTCTGGTTGTGTTGGTAAGTCAACTCTTTTAAAAATAATACCGCTATTCACATTCGCTGGTTTGAAAGTAACAGTAGAAATCTCGCCTGTATGCAGACCAATACCTGTATAACTAACCGCTTTTCTTATGGTCCTCTGTTTTTTCTCCATTTAATAAACCTTTCTTTACTAATTTATCCAATATTTTTTTCATTTCTGGCAAATGCTTCCAGCATGCGATAATGCGTCTCTGTAATCCAATATCCACAGCTGGATAACCCATTACTATTTTCCCAGGTTGTACATCATTTGGTATGCCTGATTGTGCAGCTACAGTTACTCCATCTCCTATCTTTAAATGTGTGCTAACCCCAACTTGTCCAGCTAAAGTTACTCTTTTTCCTAATTCTGAACTGCCAGAAATACCAACCTGCGCACATAGAATTGAATATTCGCCTATAATATCATTATGAGCAATTTGAACAAGATTATCTATTTTACATCCACGCTTTATTATAGTAGAACCTAAAGCACCTCTATCAATAGTAACATTTGCACCAATCTCTACATCATCCTCAATAATTACATCGCCAAGTTGAGGAATTTTTTTATGTTTGGTCCCATCCCAATAATAACCAAAACCATCACTACCAATTACTGTGCCAGAATGAATTATTACATTTTTGCCTATAGATGAGTGTGGATAAATAACAACATTAGGAAATAGATGAGTATGCTCACCAAACCGACAATCTTCACAAATAACAACATTTTCTTCAATGTTCATATATTCTGCTAAAATAGTTCCAGTTCTGATAACAACATTATCTTTAATAATGATATTTTTTGGTAGTTTTACATCTGTAGCAATTTTAGCTGATAAAGCAATAACCTGACCCACGATTTGCTCTTGTTTTTGAGAGATAATAAAATCAACTACTTTAAGAAATGCGACATAAGGATCCTTTGCCTGAATATAATTTTTTTTTGGCAATTGATCGTAATCTAAATCATCAGGAATAATTACTGCTCCTGCTTTTGTATCTAATAATTGAGCATAAAATTTTTTCCCTCTGTCCTTGGAATAGCTATTTCTACCTTTTGAATAAAATGTAAGAGAAGATTCTTCAGCATCAACAAGTGTGGATATGGAATCAATTTTTATGTCGTTTATTTTATGTAAAATCCCACCGGATATTTTTTCTATTTGAGATAAGGAGAGAGCAATATTAAATTTTTTCATCTATTCCTCTGGTTTTTCCTCTTTCAAGCGTTTCATAACTTTATCTGTAATATCTAAATTGGGCTTACCATAAACAATATTCCCTGATACTGTATCAAATATTATTGTATAATTTTCCTCAATAGCAATATCCTTAATAACTTGGTTGATTTTGTCTATAATAGGTTGAAGAAGTTCTGCTTCTCTTTGAGCAGCGGTTCCACCTTCACCAAAAATTTGCTCTGCATATTGCTGTAATTCTCTTTTCTTTTTTTCAATCAAAGCCAATTTCTCTTCTCTTCTCTGTTCTGTTACTATTGAAGGCAAATTGTCATATTCATTCTGTAAATTTTCAATTTCACTCTTCTTCTGTTGATATTCCTGCTGCCATTGTGTCTGTTCTTCATTGAATGCCTTTTGTGCATTCTGTACCTCTTCATATTCCTGAAATATCTTGTCAGAATTTACATAACCAATTTTTATCCCTCCTGCAAAAAGGATTCCTGTACCAAATAATGCTGTTACTATCATTGTAATGATTACTCTTTTCATTGAAAATCTCCTATTTCTATTATTCTGTGGAAAAAGTTGAAAAGGGTAATTTTTTTAGTCAAAAAAACTTTCCAAGAAACTCGACTCGCGTTTTGAGTCAACGAGCCGAGTTATTCTATTTTACGCCCTACGCATTACGCCCTACTCCTTTACTGCTCTTACCTGATAGAATTTCTTCTGCGAAGTATCAGTCCCATTCCAAGTATTTGTATATGTAGAATCAATTTGGACAAACCCTGCATAAGGTTCTCCACTTCCATAGATTCTGTATTTATCAACTGTTAGTGAGTCGCCAAATATATTAGTGGTAACTTCATCCCAGTATAAAGTTATATTGCTATTGCTCGCCGAAATATTAAGATTCTGTACTACATCTGGACGAAGGTCAAAATAAAATACGCCTATATCAGCAATAGTGCTATCTGCGTCAAGAGCAAAGCTCGGGTCTCCACTATTTATGCAAGGTGAATATTGCGTAATATTGAAATTGCAACTATCTGGATTAACAAATAATGGGTCATCACTAATATTGCCAGTCCCAGTATATCCACCCTCTATGTCTGAATATGTAATGTTTATAATGGACAGAAAGTCCTTATAAATCTGCCCAGTATTTGCATAAATTATGGAATTTGTTATGGTCAGATTGGAACTTGACATTGCTTTAATACCGTAGTTACTATTTCCATAAATATCACAATGTTCAATTACAGGCGAAGATTGATATGAGTAAATTCCATACCCAGATGCTCCACCATTAAAAGCAATAACTGTCCTTTTAATTGTTGGCGATGACTGGTCAATGTACATGCCAAAACTGGACATATTATAGAATTGGCAATTCTCAATAGTGATGCCATTGTTCTTATAGAAATAGATTCCATTAGTGCCATATTCAAGAATGCAGTATTTGAGATAAGTTGCGTCCACTTGTGTTTCTGGTTCAAATGTAATATCTCCCCAATCGCCAGGCTGAGGCTCATCTGAATAGGATGTGAATATTATAGGATTTTCCGAAGTTCCATCTGCCTGCAATGCACCATCCCAAATATTGAAATATATCCCACTGTTTATCTTAATCACAACTCCTGACTCAATCTTCAATGTATCCCTTACAAAGAAATTATCATAAATATAATAAGGATTACCATCTGGCGTCAAAGTAGTGGGTGAGATTATGCTCATTTCCAGTATTGTGCCGAACACATCAATAGGACGGATCGTTGGGTTCTTTATTGTGCTGACATTGGATATTTTCACATTGTAAGGGATTCCTTGTGATAAATCATTTTCAAGAGTAAGTGTAATATCATTTCCAGAAATACTTGCTGAAAGGATGTTCACAGTAGCAGTAGTATCATCTCGTTCATAGATTTCGTAATTATTTTTATTTCCTGCACCTGTTCCTGGTGTTTCTACATAATGGATGACAACTTCGTCATTATCAGTTTGTTCAGCAGAGACATCGCTAATATCTTTATGCAATGATAAATTAGGGTCGCCAAAAAGAGTAAAGCCAAGAGCAACATATCGTCTTGAACCAACTGCACCTATAATCCCAACAATATCCTCTTTTGAATCAGCATTTGCAGAGCCAATATTTGTCAAATCCTCATTCATAATTGCATCAAAGAACTCCCGATTCAGATATTGACTTGAACCTTGATTGTAAAATGTGCTATAAAATCCATATCCAGTATTGCCAAGAAATGCAAAAGTGCCGTGTTCCTTCTCAATAAATGACTCGGCAATGCAGCTACTTGTAAAATGTCCAGTATTACATGCCTGTGTGTAAATCATACAATAATCAGTATTTGTCAATGATTGCACATCAGAGTCATACATATCAAATACATAAGCACTTGAGCCGTGACCAATATGAGATATAAAATGAGTGCCATCATTTATAGCATCAATCACATTATCTTTTGAATAAGTGCCAAGCATATTATACAATTTAGTATGATTGAACTGTGGCAGATATACAGCAATCTCATTCTGATAATCTCCACCATTGACATTATTTCCTAAGTACTCTCCTACTAATGTCGCAGATTTGAGATAGTCATCTATTGATAGATTTTCATAAGTTATTGATTTTGTCATCCAATTATCAATTTCAGTTGCATTTTGTAATGATGCTCTGCCAATATAGACCTCTGCGAACCAGTCAACTTCTTCACCAGCCATACCTGTTGCGTGAGAGTCCTCTGCATTATCACCTTCTCCATAGATTCCGTCGCCATCATTATCCCAATTACCATCCAATCCAGCATAATAATTATCAGAATCAATATCCTGTGTATACCAAGTTTCGCCACTTTGATATGCAACTCTAACTTTTCGTGAAGGCACAATTCCGCTATCTCCGCCAAGTAATACCCATTGTAAGGGATGACCAGTGCCTGACCAAACTGTATAAGCATCAATAATGAAATTCCGTATCTTATCTTGATTGTCAGCACCTGTGTAGTTCGCATAAATATCTTCGGTTGTATAAGTGTTCACAGCGAGGCCCAAATCTATTTTCTGAGTGACCAGAGAATCCCATTCGCTTTCCAATGCGCTGTTTGTGATAATGATATAATCATAAGGATTGTCAGCTGAGACCAGAGATGATTTTGCCATTTTATACTTTTGTGATTTGCTTTTGTAACTAATGAGAGCATGCAGATTCAGAAAGGAATTATCAAATATTTTGCTTAAATTTGGATATGGTAATAAGGATTTAGTTTGTTCTTCTTCCTTTTGTAGAGCATTCTTAAATTTTATATTCAATGTGATTTCTCTGTTATGCATAATTACCTTTTTCTTTGGATTATATTGGAACGGGAATACTTGGACAATCAGAATATCTACTCCATTTTTGCGATGAACACCGAGATTATAATAATTTGCATAAGGAAAGAGCTCATCCTTTTCATAAATCTCTGGATTTTCCTTTAATATGGACATTTGGTCTATACTATGCACTTCATCAGGAATTGGCGGAATATTATATTTACCTGATAGAACTCTTGACTTTGCTTTACTTGTTATTTTCTTTACATCTTTACCATAAGGGAGAATAATATACTTATACACAACAGGCAATAGCGGTTCGCCAACATTATTTCTATAATCAGTTTTTTCCAGCTTCAGAATATCAAAGCCCTGTTTCTTTTCAACAGAGAATGAGTCAAATTTGAAAGTGAATTGTTCAGCACTTGCAAGCATTGGAATACATAATAAAGCAATTACTATGCATAGCGATTTTGACTTATTGAAATTAGTTTTTTTCAACATTTTTACCTCCTCAAGATTTTATAGACATAGACAAGGAGAGCCTTGCTATTTCACAAATATCATGACATCAGTATGGCAAAGCGGAAATTGATGAGTTGCAGAATGTTGCTCAAAACACAATCGGCATTCCACAAAAAGAAGAGTAGATAATGTCTCAACTGATCAT
>QMNM01000085.1 GCA_003647765.1 Candidatus Cloacimonadota bacterium | reverse complement strand
TTAATTTATTCCATCCCTAAGTAAATCATTTTAATCTTGTAAATTGTCTGACAGTATTTAATAATTGTCCTTTTAAAGTATAATTAAGAACAAAATAAATAGTTATATTCAAAATCAATACAAACGATACATACATAATAGCAGACATACCAAGCATCTTTAATAAAAATAATACAATTGCATAAGGAATAAAATATACTAAATAAAAAAGATAATTAGAAATAAATTTCCAAAAATTCATCTTTAATAGATATGCTATTAAATATTGAAATAGAAGATAAAGTAATACATTTGCAAACGAGAACAGCAAAATAGCAGTAGCCAAGCCATATTTAGCACCAATAATTAATGCAGTTCCTTTTAATATAGTAGCCAAAATATTCCATTTTAATTCTAAATCTGGTCTCCGCATTATAATCGGCACAGAACTAATCGGATTTACTAATATATTAAAACCAGTATAAATAAGAATGATTCTGGCAATAGGAATAGCACATATCCATTTTTCCGTTAAAAGTAAGATAATCAATTTATCTAATATAAACGCAAAACTGATAAATAGTGGCCATATAAGTATAGTAGCCATTTTTGTAAATTCATTAATCCGTTCTCTCATTTGTGAAATTTGCAAACGAGATAAACATGGCAGAAAAACCCGACTTAATGATTCAGTCAATAAAGAAACAGGTAAAGCAATCATTTGATTTGCAATATAATAAATGCCAACTTCTGCCGAAGATAAGTAAATTCCTAAAAGAAAAATTGGTGCATTGTTGGATAAATAATTGACTATATGAATAGCAGAAGTATTGAAACAAAAAGAAAAATTCTCTTTTATAGAGGCATAAGATTGCTTAACCGCTTTCCAACTAATAAAATTTTTTAAATTTGTAAGAAAATATTCTCTATCTTTCAGGAATAAATAAAAAGTTTCCACTGTATCGCCAATATAAAATCCCCAAAATAAAACCCATACGCTTTTATAAAAAATCAATACGATAATTACTAATACACTATATAATAACACATTTATAGTTTCGGCAATGGAAACAGTTTTGAAATCTATATTTTTTATAAAATACTTTTTGAATATAAGACGGAATGAATGAATAATTAAAATAAGAAATCCATAGAATAAGAATTTTTTTAATAATTGTGAATGATAATAATTTCCTAAAATTGGAGCGATAAAATAAAGGACTATTGCAGATATAATTCCTAATAATAAAGTGATAATAGAGAAATTAAGATAATTTTGATGATTATTCTTTTGTGAAACAATAAAGAAATAGTCCAAACCCAAAGGTAAAAATAGGATGAAAATTCCTAAAATAATTGAAAATTCCCGAAATGCTCCCAAGTCCGACTTTGATATACTTCTGGCAATGACAATGTATAATAGAATTGTAATTACTCGTCTAATAATGGAAGTAGATAATGTCCAGCGAATAGATGAAATAGTTTTGTTCATATTTTGCCGCAGAGGAAACATTTCTAATTTTTTAATCTTTTTGCCTTTTTCATCCTTTGATACATATAGCATTCCACACAATATTTTTTTATATCTTTGCAATGCTTGGCTTTTATAGTCCTGACGAATGGGGAAGTTTCTTGTCCTACAAAGTTTTAACGAAGTAGGAAATATGCACTATAATAACTACTAAATTTTAATGGAATAAAAAATTATTCGCGTTTCTTCGTGTTCTTCGTGGCTGAACATTTTCTGTGGTTTGCTATAATTTATTTTCCTATGCAGAAACGATTAAATATAGTATTTAACATATCCTCATTTGTAATTTTTCCTACAACCTCCTCTAATGATTCACTTGCCTGTTGTAAATCAAAAGCTGTGAATTCATAGCCCAATTTATTTTTATAAGAAGATATTGCTTTGTTTATACTATTCCTGCTTATGTTCACAATTGCTAATTGTCTTGTATTACTAATTAGACCTGCTGATAAATCAAGCTCTGATATACCTATTTTTTTTACTATATTTTGTTTTACTTTATCAATTCCTTCACCTGTTAAAGCATTTGTAGTAAGTTTGCCTTCATATTCTTTTCTTTTATCCACTGAAACCAAGTCAATTTTATTGTAAATCTCTATTAAATCTTTATTCTTAACTTTGATTTCATCTCTTATATTTTTGTTTAACCGGCCTTTGGAGGTCGTTCTACTTTGTTCACTAATATCATGAACCCAAAGGAGCAAATTTGCTTTATCAATAATGTCATAAGATCTTTCAATGCCGATTGATTCTACAAGTGTTTTCCCTTTTGTTAGACCTGCTGTGTCAAAAATCTTTATAAGATAGCCATCAAGAGCAATGTCTTCTTCAATATAGTCCGTAGTAGTTCCGGGTATTTCTGTTACAATAGACCGTTCGTTCTCTACTAATTTATTGAAAATACTGGATTTTCCAGCATTGGGTTCTCCAACAATTGCAACAGTGAAACCCTGTTGTAAAAAAATGCCCTTTTCTCCTTTATCAATTAAATCATCTAACTCGCTTTTTATTTGATAAAGATTTTCTAAAATAATGCTTTCTTCTTTTTTCTGTATATCCTCTTCAAAAAAGTCAATGTTGAGTTCAAATTGTATTCTAACATCTTTTATCTTTTTTAGTATTTCATTTATTTTTTTAGATAATTTCCCTTCTAACTGATTTATAGCGGATTCGTGAGAATGTTTAGTTTTAGCAGATATTATGTCAATAACAGCTTCTGCTTCTGTTAAATCCAATTTGCCATTAAGAAATGCTTTTTTAGTAAATTCACCAGGTTGTGCTAATCTTGCACCATTTTGTAGAATTAGTTTCAGTATATTTTGTGTGACATAACTTCCGCCGTGACAGCTGATTTCAACTACATTTTCGCCTGTATAACTATGTGGCTCCTTAAAAATGGAGATAAGCACATTATCTACTATTTTTTTATGATTTATAATTTTATCGTAATGGATAGTATGTGTCTTGAGTGCAGATAAATTTTTATGGTTTTGTAGTATTTTTTCAACAGTTTGAAAAGCATTTTTACCGCTAATTCTAATAATGGAAATTCCAGCCAGTCCTAATGCTGTAGAAATAGCCGCAATTGTATCATCAATCATCATTATTGAATATCGCCTTGCATCATTTTACTTAATCGCGAACTTATACAAACTATGCGAACTTACGCGAACTTTTTCTATGTTTTCTTGTTAGCCACGAAATTACCCAATTAGATAGTAGGCATCTAACAGAGCAGGCATGAAACAACACAAAAAGATATCAAACATTTGATTTCTTTAGCCACAAAGAATCACCTACGCTCTATGCTCTTCGCACTACGCTCTACGCTCTACGCATTACGCACTACGCCCTACGTCTCCTTTTTTTAATATCAGGACGGATCTCATTGTAAATTTTTTCAGCAGTTAATCCAATAAACTCAAATAGTGTATTTGTATTTCCATGAGTAACGAATGTATCTCCGATGCCTAAAATTCTCACTTTAACTTTATTTGTAAGCATATTTACTTTTTCAAGAACAGCCGAGCCAAATCCACCAGCAATTACATTATCCTCAATTGTAATGATATAATTGACTCCATTTTTTATCAGTGTATTTAGCATTTGGTCATCAATTGGTTTTACAAAGCGAGCATTAACTAAATACGGATTAAAACCGTCTTCATTCAGTTTGTTTCTTAATTCATATCCTATCTCATAAGCCGTTCCTATAGTAATAATTGCAATTTTTTCTCCTTGTTCAATGACTTCACTTTTGCCAAGTTCTATTGGTGTAAGAGATAAGTTATTATATATAGGGGTTTCACCTCTAGGATAGCGAATAGCAATTGGTCCTTTATTATACTGATGCATAAATTTTAGCATCATTACAAATTCTTTTTCACATTTTGGTGCAATGATTACAATATTAGGTATACATCGTAGATATGATAAATCAAATACTCCGTGATGAGTAGGTCCATCTTCTCCAACTATTCCTGCTCTATCAATGCAAAATCTGACAGGTAGATTTTGTAAAGCTACATCGTGAATAATCTGGTCATAAGCTCTTTGAAGAAATGTAGAATAAATTGCAACATAAGGTTTGATCCCTTGTACTGCTAATCCAGCGGCAAATGTTACAGCATGCTGTTCTGCAATACCTACATCAAAAAATCTATCAGGAAATTCTTTAGCAAATCTGCATAGTCCAGTACCTTCGGCCATTGCCGCAGTTATAGCAACAACTTTTTTGTCATTTTTGCCTATATCAACTAAAGTATCACCAAATACTTGGCTATAACTTCTATTTGCATTAGCCGTCTTTATCTTTCCTGTTTCATTATCAAAAGGTGAAATTCCGTGAAATTTTACCGCGTCATTTTCTGCAAACTCATATCCTTTTCCCTTTTGAGTTATTATATGAATTAACACAGGACCGATTATATTATGTTTGACTCCACGAAATATCTTTACCATATTTTCTATATCATGTCCATCAATTGGTCCAATATATCTGAATCCTAAATCTTCAAAGAAAATATTGGGAACCAATATATTTTTTAATGCTTCTTCCAGTTTATGAGCCCCAAATATAATTTTATTTCTTATGTTTTTAGGCAGGGACTGGATTAATTTCCATATTTCATCGCGGAATTTATTATACGGTTTGCTAGCGAGAATATCAGCAAAATACTTTTGTAATCCACCGACACTTTTGGATATAGACATATTGTTATCATTTAAGATTACAATTAAATCTTTTTTCAGACCTCCAGCATTATTTAGTCCTTCAAATGCTAAACCTGCTGTCATTGCTCCATCACCAATAATAGCAATAGTTTTTTTTGAATGATTATTTAGTTCCTTTGCTGTGGTAATACCCAAAGCCGCAGAAATTGAGGTGCTAGTATGTCCAACACCAAAAGCATCATATTTACTCTCAGTTATTTTGTTAAATCCGCTAATTCCGTTAAATTGCCTTAAAGTATCAAATTGTTCATTGCGACCTGTGAGGATTTTGTAAGCATAAGATTGATGTCCAACATCCCAAACAATACTATTTATCAATGGATTAAATACTTTAAGTAAAGCAATAGTCAATTCTACAACGCCTAAACTTGGTGCTATATGCCCTCCATTTTTTGCCGTAACATTGATAATTTTCTCCCTTATTTCTGATGCTAACTGCGTCATTTCAGTCAAAGTAAGATGCTTGACATCATTCGGACTTTTAATTTTTTCCAACACATCTTCCTCCTACCATTTTATTTTTTAATGTTAAATTTTAGCCACGAAGAACACTAATGAACACAAAGAATATATAAGCAAAAAATCCTATATTTCATTTAATTTTGAGGAATCTATTGTTTCCTGATAGTTTAGTTAATTATTTTTTCCACTTTTTTGGCTTCTTGGAGAAGTTGGTTTGCTTATTTTATTGACTAACAATCTTTTGCCAAAGTTTATGCTGAATCTGACTTCTAAACTTTTGGTCAAGAATGGAATCAAGATAAATGCAAATTTTTTCGTCAATCCTCTGCTTTAATGATTCTAATTGTGGGAGTATCTCCTTTAGATAATTTTCATCTTTGGGGACTTTAATCTTTTCCACACCTGCCTCAACCCATATTTTCAAGTATTTTGCTTCTTCTTCTGAGGGACACTCCAGATATTCTTTCTTTGAACTCAATTTCCAGCCAAAGATTTCTTTTTCAATTTTAACTTCTTTATCTATAAAAGATGACAGGTTTCTTGTGTAAAGTGGCTTATGTGTAAGAACTTTCTCTTTATAAAATTTACCAAGTGTTTCTTCCCCAACTTCTTGCATCACATCTCTAATAAATAAATCTATATCTAATCCCTTCTTAATCTTCTTGCTTAATTTAACACTGTTTGCTTTAATTATGCGAGACCTTACTAAATCTACTACTGCACGATAAACTTCTAATTGCTCTTCATCAGTAAGACCTAAAATTTCTTCCATTATGATTTTGTCTAAAGCACGACGGTCTGGCTTAACTTTTGGGATCGCTATTTTATCTGGAGATGATGTACCGAGTTCTTCATAAATGAAATCTAAACGTTGGTTAGAGATTTTTTTTAGGCACTTTTTAATTCTATGTGATTGAGAATCTGTTAGTTTTGATGGATCAAGAATAGGTAATCTTTCAACCATCCACACATCGTGCATAAGAAAAGTAAGTGCTCCTGTAAGTTCTTGCCCAACATTTTCAATAATAAGCAATTCTAGACTTGTATTTAATAGTGAAAGTATCGTCTGACTATTTTTCCTTTCCGTAGGGAAAATACCATAAAACATTTTATCCACAAAACATT
This sequence comes from Candidatus Cloacimonadota bacterium, assembly GCA_003647765.1. Lineage (GTDB taxonomy): Bacteria > Cloacimonadota > Cloacimonadia > JGIOTU-2 > B8-G9 > B8-G9. Next base: position 265 of record QMNM01000085.1, on the reverse strand, counting down.
TTGACGCATTGTAAAAACATGCAAATCTTTCACCTATATTCACCCACCATAAAATATCAGGTCTAAAATCTTGAAGTTCATACCATCTTTTTCTACTTGCACAGGTAGGCCTTTTATGAAACTCTTTTCTTTCTCCCTCTTTAATGTATTTCAAGATATTAGTGCCTTTTAAATCTTTTTTGTCTTTGTGAATCATTAAAACTCTATATTTTAGTTTCTCAGGTTTAATAACAATTGATTTACATTCCTTTGGGCTTTTAATAAT
>QMNM01000084.1 GCA_003647765.1 Candidatus Cloacimonadota bacterium | reverse complement strand
CAGAATTCAAAATAAAAGAGCTTCTTGACTTCTTGTTAGCTACGAAGAACACAAAGAAACACGAAGAAATTTCTAACAAAATGTTCCTATTTCACAGCATCAGTGTTTTACTCTTGAACTCTTGTTATTAGACATTCTTTTCCGTGTTCTCTATGACTCTGTGGCAAAAATTAGATAATAGACAAAAAAGCATCAATTCATCAATTAATTGAAATGTGATTAGAAAAGGAGAGGAGAGTAAATTAACTTGGTTGATTGAATCTTTAAGAGAGTTATCCAGAACAGATAAGAGAGTTGAAACAGTGTTAAAACAATTTCAGTTATTATAATGATAAAATATAAGTAATGCATTACGCACTTCGCATTACGCACTTCGCATTACGCACTTTATTAAAGCTGGTTAATCTATTGGTTTCTATAAGCAAGAAATAAGTTGTTTTGTAAAAGTTTTATGAAAGATTATGAAAGCAAAAAATAATGGTATTTGTGATTAGGTAAGTTATTTTTTCGCTGCTAAGTTATAACTTAATTTAAGATTGTGTATTATGATTAGAAAGTAGTATACTTCTTTATTTTTCACTTGATAGTAAAATTATAAGAGTTATACGCACCAATTATAGTTATTATAGGAGGAAAAATGTTATCAGGTTCTTATGTGGCATTAGTTACGCCATTTAAAAATAATGAGATTGATTATTCATCTGTGGAGCGATTGATTGATTTTCATCTTAAAAATAAGACAGATGGAATTTTACTTTGTGGCACAACTGGGGAATCGCCTTCTCTTGCTACAGATGAAAGAGAACGATTTATACAATTTGCTATCAATAAAATTGGCAGTAAATTACCTGTAATGATTGGCACTGGAACGAATAACCTTCATAAAACAATATCTTCAACTTGTAGAGCAAAAGAATTATGCGCAGATTATGCATTAGTAATAACTCCTTATTATAATAAGCCAAATCAAGAAGGTATGTACCAATTCTTCAAAAGAGTAGCCGAAGAGACAGAAATTCCAATTGTCATCTATAATGTCCCTGGCAGGACAGGTGTAAATATCTCTGCTGAAACAGTAATTAGATTAAGCGAAATAAAAAATATTGTTGGGATTAAAGAGGCAAGTGGAAATTTACGACAGATTAGTAAAATAATTAAAGACACATCGGATGAGTTCTCTCTAATGTCTGGTGATGACAATCTAACTCTGCCTATTTTAGCAGTTGGAGCACAAGGAGTAATCTCTGTTACTGCAAACATACTACCTGAAAAAGTACATAATTTAGTAGAATCATATTTAAATGGAAAAATAAGTCAAGCATTGGAATTACATCAAGAATTATTTGAAATCAATGAGAAGTTGTTTATTGATACTAATCCGATTCCTGTAAAGGAGACAATGGCAATGATGCAGCTGATTGAAAGAGAAATTAGATTACCATTATGGACATTATCTCCTGAAAAACTTAATGTTCTGAGGAACACTTTAATACATTATGGATTAATTTAGCAACAATCAATATATTTTCTTGGAGAGCTTCAGAAAGTGCTTTTTAATTTATTATCTTTTTCGTGTCTGAAACATAAGAGTGGATTTGATAAATACCAGATTTGATGCTGTTATATTTGATATGGATGGCACTTTATTGCAATCAGAGACATATTGTATAGAAGCAGTGCAAAAAGCAATTACTGACATATATAAAGAAAGAAACATTCAGGAAAAAATTGTTGATAAAGAGAAAATACTGGCAGAAGTAGGCAAACCGTCATTGCAGTTTTATCAAAGTATTATTCCCGGGAAATACATTTATTTAGCTGATGAAGTGCGACACAAAGTATGTGATAATGAGAAGAGATTTTTACGAGCAGGAAAAGGAAAATTGTTTGATGGTGTTATGGATATGCTATTATTTCTTAAAGAATCTGATATAAGATTGGCTATGCTTAGTAATGCCAGTAGCGATTATTTTTGGACAGTGATAGAAGTTTTTCAGCTGAATAGATTTATAGATAAAGCACTATGTATTGGTGATTTTCCTTATGAGAGTAAAGCAACGCTTTTGAGGAAAATCATTATGGATTTCTCTGCAAAAAATCCAGTTATGGTTGGAGATCGTGTCTACGATATAGAAGCTGGAAAGCATAATCATTGCTTTACTATTGGATGTTTATATGGATATGGTTCAGCTGATGAATTAAATCAAGCTGACTTACTAATAGATAACATATTAGAATTAAGAAAATTATTTTTATAAGACGCTTTAGTTTTACTTTACCAGATTACAAAAACGAGTGAATGTATCCACATGCTAAGTCAAAAAAACGTTATACATTACCAAGTTAGGGCTTAATAATGTCTAACGGAGGGATTAATGGCGAAAAACATAAGATATGAACCATCAAGGACACTGAACGAGTTCCGACTTTTACCAGGTCATACTACCATATCCACAACCATTGACAAGATTTCCATAAAGACCCCTTTAGTCTATTCTGAAACAGATAATAAGAAGTATTTTCTAAACATCCCTATTGTTTCCTCTGCAATGCAATCAGTGTCCGGAGAAAAGATCGGAATAGAATTAGCAAAGCTTGGTGGTGCCGCATTTATTTTTTGCTCACAAACAATTAAATCACAAGCAGAGATGATAACAAAAATCAAAAACTATAAGGCAGGATTTGTTGTACCAAAAACAGTTTCACCATATATAAGTATCAAAAAATTATATGAAATAAGGCAGCATACTGGATATTCTACTTTTCCTGTTGTAGATGACAATAATGTTTTCCTCGGGCTTATTACAAAATATGATTATGATGTATTAGTGCACGGACCACAAAAAGTTATTGATAGAATGATTCCAGCAGATAAGATAGAAATAGGAATGGAAATTACTGAGCTCAAACAAGCAAACTCATTGCTTATAGAAACACATCAATCAGTCCTGCCAATCGTTGATAAAGAGTATAGATTATTGTATTTAGTATTCAGAAAGGATATTCGCGACCATCTCAATAATCCACTTGAAGTTGTGGATGAGAAAAAGCGACTTTTAGCTGTAGCCGCAATAAACACTCATGACTATAAAGAAAGAATACCTGCATTATCTGAAGCAGAAGTTGATGTGGTGTCTATTGATTCCTCAGATGGATTTTCGTTTTATCAAAAAGAGACAATAGAATGGATAAATAGACATTATCCTGAACTCCCTGTTATAGGCGGCAATATTATTACATCAGAGGGCTTTGATTTTCTTATAAAAGCAGGTGCTTGTGCAGTAAAAGTTGGAATGGGTGGTGGCTCAATATGTATTACACAGGAACAGAAAGGAACAGGACGTGGGCTTGCAACTGCTATTATCAAGGTCTGTGAAGCAAGAGACAGATATTATACAAGCACAGGAAAATATATACCCATTATTGCAGATGGAGGAATTTCTAATGCAAAAGATATAGTAATTGCATTGGCATTAGGTGCTGATTATGTAATGATGGGACGGTATTTTGCACGAATGGAAGAATCCCCTACTGAAAAAGTAATCATCAATAATCGGGTGATGAAACCATATTGGGGTGAAGGTTCATCACGAGCAAGAGAATGGAAATCATTCCGCTATAATCAAGTGAAATTTGTGGAAGGCGTTGAAGGATTTGTAGAATATGCCGGCCCATTGAGAGACAATTTAGAGGAGACACTTACAAAAATTAAATCTACTATGGCAACTTGCGGTGTATCAAACATACAGGAACTTCATAAAAATGCTGAACTTGAATTAGTATCGGCACTCTCCATAAGAGAAGGAAAGGTTCATGATATACATCTTCCAGGAGAAGGAACAGAAGGTCAATATCATTCAAGAATATGGGGAGATGGATTCAGCAATAGATAAAGAATATAGTAAAGGCATGTTTCAACAATGAAATCCGACTCTGGTTCTTTGAACTGGAGTCGGGTTTCTGTGTGGAATTGTTATATCAATGAATAAAAAAAAGAGCGGACTTAATATAGACATTGGAAATTTTTGCTCAAAGAATGCTTATTCATGGGCAAAGAAGACATTTAAGAACAGGTACAATAAATTAGGTGAACCAGTTGTAAGTGTTGATGGGGCTTTCTCAAATATACTAAATTTTGGAGATGTCAAAATTGGCATTTCGTCTGATGGAATTGGGACAAAAATTGAACTTGCTGAACGAACTGGTATTTATGATACATTAGGTTATGACCTTGTTGCAATGGTTGTGGATGACCTTGTTGCAAATGGATTTGAACCAACTAATATATCAAATATTTTAGATGTAGATTATTTGGACTACGATATAATAAATGACTTAATGAAAGGACTTCATAATGCATGTAATTTTGCTAATATTGCCATAACAGGTGGAGAAATAGCTGAACTTGGCAGTCGTGTTCAAGGATATGGGAACAGAATGCACTTTAACTGGTGTGCAACAGCAATTGGGGTTTTGCATCATAATTTGAAACATCCAATAGATGGAACTGAGATAAAGTCCGGTGATATTATTATAACTTTGAAAAGTCGTGGATTTCGCAGTAATGGCTTTTCACTGATAAGGCAAATAATGCAAGAACAGTTCGGAGAAAATTGGCATAATATAAAATATAAGAATAGACCATTTGGAGAGATACTTTTAACATCTTCACTGATATATTCTCCGCTTATTTGTAAGATTTTGGACTCTGGTTTTATTTTGAAAGGAATTGCTCATATCACAGGCGGAGGCATACCTGATAATCTATTGAGAGTGCTAAAACCCAAAGGTCTTGGAGCAATACTTGACAATCTTTTTGAACCTGTTGATTTTATGAAAAAAATACAGTCCATTGGAAATATTTCTGATAAAGAAGCTCGCAAATACTGGAATATTGGGAATGGAATGTTAATCATTGCGGCAGAATCTGAAACAGAAAAGATTCTTGATATTATGGATAAAAGTGAATACACAGCAAAGATTGCTGGAAAAGTAATTTCTGAACCTGTAATTGAGATTAGGCAGATTCATTAACTACCCAAAGTATTTATGTTAAATTTGAGCTATGAATGAGCTATAATTATTTAGGAGGAAAAATGAATAATATTAAGATTACTGGTTATGGTGATGATTTGACAATAAATGGCATACGAATTGGCGATCTCTCGCCATTTGAACACGAACAAATTGAAAAAGAGAAAGGCGGTAATAATTATCATCCACTGGAAAATGTTGTAGTTTCCAGTGTATTTGATGATACAACTTTTATTGCCCGTAAGCCAGACCCGGAAAAAATTAAGAAATTTTTGGAATTTGAACTGATAGATGGCCTTTGTTGTTATTCTGCTGTAAATCCTGGACAGTTGAACAAGACCATTGTTGATGCCATAGTTAGTCATTTGCAGATGGAGAAGATTCCAACTGTGCCTCGTTCAATTCGGCATAAGTATATGTCTGCACTACTTATTGCTGTAACTGCATTTACAGAGATGGACAAAATGGTGCCAAAAGTTGCTGGTGTAGAAGGTCCGGAGATGATGTTCAAAATAGCTCGTCGTTGGGCTTATGAACAGAAAGGCGTTCCAGAAGGAAAAGCATTGACTATAGTAGCAGAGAATAATTTTCATGGTAGATCTATGTTTGCTATTAGTGCTTCTACAGATCCATTATCTCGGAAAGATTTTGGTCCATTTTTACCTGGCATTATCAAAGTGCCATATAATAATATTCCAGCAATTGAACAGGCAATAACTGAGAATGCAGAATTTCTATCTGCTGTAATATTAGAGCCAATTCAAGGTGAAGCAGGAGTAATTGTGCCAAGTGATGATTATCTACCAGCAGTCAAAAAATTATGTGAAGAACATAATGTTCTATTTTGTCTTGATGAAGTTCAGACAGGTTATTGTCGCACAGGTGCTAATTTTGCTCATCAATTATGGAATGCCAAGCCAGACCTTATGAGTTGTGGAAAAGCTGCTGGTGGAGGCATTATACCGGTATCTTATGTAGCTGGTAGAGCTGATCTTATTGATGTGCTTAGTCCAGGCTCTGAAGGTAGTACATTTGGAGGTTATCCTCTGGCTTGTATTGCAGCAGTGTACTCTATAAAGGTAATGATAGAAGAAAATCTAGCTGAAATGGCAAGAATTCGCGGTAAAAGATTATTAAAGCATTTTGCAGATATTCAAAAAGAATTTCCAAATAAAATGAAAGAGACACGCGGAAAAGGATTACTAACTGCATTTGAAATGTATAAAGCACCTCAATTAGACGGACATCAGGTGTCTTTGAAATTACTAAAAAAAGGTGTGTATGCTAAAGAAACACATAAATCAATAGTTCGTGTTGCACCTTCTTTAACTATTACTGAAAAAAATATTGATACCATTGCAGAAGCTATCCGTGATGTGATAAAGGAATTGTAGTTGTGACGGTGTAAACACCGAGGCTGAGTCAATAAAAGAACACTAAAGCGTCCTTTATTAAAAAATAAACATTTTAGTTTGTGAATTCGTGGCTTTAATAATATTAGAACGCTTTTTCTGACTTAGCGTGCCAGTTCTTCGTAGTACTACGAAGGGTGAATGGATTCACCCACTTGCACTTTTGTAGCTTGACAAAGTAAAACTATTATAGGAGTGATAATGGATTATAAAAATTTACTTTTTGAACAGCAGGGCAAAATT
>QMNM01000083.1 GCA_003647765.1 Candidatus Cloacimonadota bacterium | reverse complement strand
ATTTTTTTAGCCACAAAAAGCACGAAAAATTATCAAACATCGGATTTTTTTAGCCACGAAGAACACGAAAAAATATCAAACTTCGGATTTATTTAGCCACAAAAAACACGAAAAATTATCAAACATCAGATTTTTTTAGCCACAAAAAACACGAAAAATTATTTCTCTCTCTGTGTCCATACAATCTTTTTAATCTTTATAATCTTTCAATCTTTTTAATCTTTATAATTTTTATAATTTTTATAATCTTCTCTATGCTCTCTGCGTCTCTGTGGCAATATAGTAGTTTTATTCCTTGTTTAAGTGACAGAATTCAATTAGCTTTATGTAGAGTTTATCCACTTGTTTTTGCAAAGCGTGTTTACTGTCATTATTAGTAATTACAAAATCCGCCAGATTAATCTTTTTTTGTTGATTCATCTGTGCAGAAATTCTATGTTTCGCTTCTTGAACTGATAATGATTTATATTTTACTAATCTTTGTAGTTGTTTTTCAGGTGAGCAAGTAACAACTATTAGATAATCCAATTTGGTTTGTAAATTCCATTCTATAATCAAAGCAGAGTCCATTACAATTATTTTTTCATTACTATGCCTTTTAATTTCATAATCAATCAATTTTAAAAGATGAGGATGAACTATCTTATTCAATATTGCTAAATTTTGTTTATTAGAAAAAACTATGTTTGCCAATTTATTTCTTGCAATTTCATTTTCAATTAAAATATCTTTGCCAAAAGTCGTAATAAGTTTTTCTTTTATTTCAGATTTGTATAGGATTTTATGGCCTAATTTATCAACATCTATAATGGTTGCAGTTTTTTGACGAAGAAATTCTGCAACTGTTGATTTCCCAACAGCGATATTTCCAGTTAAACCAATAAGAAAGGGACTGCGTAGGGCATAGGGCGTATGGCGTAGAGCGTAGGGCGAACTAGATAATGGCTTATTATTCTCTTTTAATCTCATCTTTAATTTTTCTTTCCAAGTAGTCAATAGTAACATTTTCAAATAAATATCCATTTTGAGCATAAGATATTTGTCCTGTCTCTTCGGACACGACAATTGCAATAGCATCTGTTTCTTCTGTAATACCAATTGCGGCTTGATGACGAGTTCCATACTTTTGAATATAAGATAACTGCTTGGTCAAAGGCAGTGTAACTTTAGCAGATACAATTTTATCGTCTCTAATAATGACAGCACCATCGTGAAGAAGAGTTTTGTTGTTAAAAATTGTCTGTAATAATTTTGCGGATATATCAGCATTGACTATTTCTCCTGATGATATATCTAATTGCGTGCCTTTTTCAATTACTATAATTGCACCAATATGTTGTGCTGACATCTCTCGTATTGCTTCTGTTAATTCGGTTAATTGCAGTTCTTTTTTTTCACTAAACAAAAATCCGATATACCGATTTTGACCAAATTTTGCTAAAGCACTACGCAGTTCAGGCTGGAATAAGATGATAAAAGAAACTACCCAAAATGCCTTTACTGTCCCGATAACAGAACTAAGCAATCTTAAACTTGTTAGTTCTGATAAATAATAAAGGATTATTAACAGGACTAATCCCCAGAGAATATGATAAGTGCGTGTTCCTTTGACAAAAGTAATTATCTTATAAAATAGATAAGATACTATTATTACATCAATGAAGTCAGTAATAGAAGGCACAAGAAAATTCATTTGTTAATTCCCAATGTGTATTTACTTATGTTCAGGTCGGCTCTGATTTTACAGAATTTGTAATCCTGTATTTGCTAAATAAAACACCATTACAAAATAAAATTAGTGTATATCAAAAAGATTAACTTGAGCATATTCCATTTTTCTCTTTCTTTTAGTCCTCTTAGAAATGCTATTTGGATTTAGCTCATTTCTTTCTAAATTATGTAAAATCTCTTTTGCTCTATTTATAACAGGTTTTGGCACACCTGCAAGTTGTGCAACCTGAATGCCATAACTTTGGTCTGCTCCACCTTTTGCTATTTTATAAAGAAATATGATCTCATCATTCGTATCTTTTACTGAAACATTATAATTTTTTACTCCCTTAAAAATATCCGCAAGTTCTGTCAATTCGTGATAATGTGTAGCAAAAAGTGTTTTTGCACTAATTTTATCGTTTTCGTGTATATATTCAACCACTGCCCAAGCAATGCTTAATCCATCAAAAGTGCTTGTGCCACGACCTATCTCATCAAGTAAAATCAAACTGCGCGGTGTTGAATTATGCAAAATATTAGCTGTCTCTATCATTTCAACTAAAAAAGTGCTTTGTCCCAATGCTAAATTATCCGAAGCACCTACACGAGTAAAAATCTTATCAACTATACCAATATGTGCGGATTTTGCTGGAATAAATGAACCCATGTGTGCCATTAACACTAATAATCCGATTTGACGCAAATATGTGGATTTGCCAGACATATTAGGGCCTGTAATTATTAAAATCTTATCTGACTCATTATCCATATATACATCATTCGGAATAAATGGCTTATCACCAAGTAATCTCTCTATTACAGGATGACGACCAAGTTTAATCTCAATCTTGAAACCATTATCAACTACTGGCTGACAATAATTGTTATAATAAGCAATATAAGCAAAATTCGTCAGAACATCTAAAACCGCTATTACATCAACAACTTCCTTAATCGCAGGAATATATTGAACCATCGCGGTTCTAATTTCCAAAAATAGTGAATACTCAATCTGTTTAATTCGCTCTTCTGCACCCAATACCTTGTTTTCATATTCTTTCAACTCAGGACTAATATATCGCTCAGAATTGACCAAAGTTTGCTTACGGATGTAATGTTCTGGAACTTTATCAATATGCGTTTTTGTAACCTCAATATAATAGCCAAAAACCTTATTAAAGGATATTTTCAAACTTGGTATTTTTGTTCTATCTTTCTCTTTTTTCTCTAATTGAGCAATCCATTTTTTGCCATCTCTACTTATCAATCGCAGTTCGTCAAGTTCTGGATTATAGCCATCTTTGATTACACCGCCTTCTGTAATTACTGTATTTGGTCGTTCATAAATAGCATTATCAATAAACATAACCAGTTCCTGACGCGTATTTGCATAATCACTTTCAAGAGAAGTTCTTAACTCGCTTAGTAAATCGCTTTTGAAATCTTTTAATTTTAATGAAATATTTGGTGCATATTGCAAAAATTCCTTTAATGCAATTAAATCGCGCGGTTTGACTCGCAATGTTCCAATTTTGCTTAAAATTCTTTCTAAATCACCGATATTGCTCAGTAATCCCCTTATCTCTTTGGTCGTAATGATGTCATCTACCAATTCCCTAAGAGCATTTAATCGCCTATTTATTTTGTCAACGTCTATCAGCGGATTGTAAAGCCAGTTGATAAATTTTCTTGCTCCCATAGGTGTTTGTGTTTTATCAAAAACATCAATAAATGTACCGTATCTATCACCACTGCGAATGGATTGCGTTAATTCTAAATTTCTGCGAGAGAGATTGTCTATTTGTAAAATGTTTTTTGTAGAATAATAATGCAAAGAAGTAATGTGTGAGAGTTTATTGTTTTTTAGTTTTTCTAAATATGCAAGCACAGCTCCGGCTGCACATATACCTGAATATTTTCCTTCTGCACCAAATCCATCTAATGATGATACTGAGAAGTGCTTTTTCAATCTTTCACTTGCTTCTTCGTAGTCGTAGTGCCATATGTCAAATTCTGTGAATGTTGTTGGATATTGACTTGTAATATAGTCCTGTTTAGGGATTTTTTGTCCTGATGGATATAATATTTCCTGCGGAGTAATTCGTAAAATCTCATTCACTAATTCTGACTTTTCTAGTTCTGTGAAATGGAATTCGCCAGTAGAAGCATCAATGAAAGCCAGACCGAAATCGTATTTTTTCTCACAGATTGCACATAGAAAGTTGTTCTTTTTACTATTCAGGAATTCTTTATCTAAAATTGTTCCTGGAGTTATAATTTGCACGACTTCGCGTTTGACTATACCTTTTGCTAATTTTGGATCTTCTACTTGCTCACAGATAGCAATTTTTAGACCATTCTTAATCAATTTATCAATATATGTATCAAGAGCATGATGAGGAAATCCAGCAAGAGGCACAGGATTTTCTACACCTTTATTGCGAGATGTTAAAGTGATACCAAGAATTTTTGATGTCAGTTTAGCATCTTCAAAAAAGGTCTCATAAAAATCGCCCATACGAAAAAGTAATAATGTATCTGGATATTGCTGTTTAATTTGCAAATATTGACGAAACATTGGTGTTAAATTAAACTGTTCTGTTCTTGATTTCATTTTTAATCACTAAAAATGCACTTGTATATTCAATGCTTATCTTATTATAGTAAAATAACAATATAATAATGGGGCACTTGTCATAATACTATCAAATCTATCTAAAATACCACCATGCTCGGAAAGTAAGTTTGAAAAGTCCTTAATATTAAAATCCCTCTTCAAAATAGATTCCATTAAATCACCGACCTGACCAAAAATACCTACAATTACTGTATAAGCGAATATATCATTCCAGCTGAATCTAAAATTCCAAATCTGATAAATAAGTATTGCACCAATATAAGTAAATATAAACGCTGTTACAAATCCTCCAATAAATCCCTCTACTGACTTCTTCTTACTGGATTTAAAAATATTAGAGTGCTTTCCACATTTTACACCTACAAAATAAGCACCTGTATCTGTAATCCAAACCAATATTACTAAAAAAATTAGGAGAAATCGTCCATTCTCCAATTGTCTTAAAAGATATATAAATTCCAAAAGTAGCGGGATATAAATAAGAATGAACATAGAATATGCGGCTCGTTCTGATGCTTGATTTATATTATTGGAAAATATGTCGTAAGATATTATCAATATGCAAAATCCAATGTAAAGAAAAATGATGTTATTAAAATTGAAAAAATACATAAACCAATTTATGATTAGAGATGCAACTAATACTGGTATAAAATGAATGTTGATGCCTTTTTTTTTTAGAATAATCACGAACTCGCGGACTCCAAGAATTGTAAGCAGTGAAACAAATATTTGTAATGTCAATCCACCTAAATAATAAATAAAAAGTAATATCGGAACAAAAATTATCCCAATGAGTGTTCTTTTACCAAGACGAGTCACTTAATTCCTCCGAATTTTCTTGTTCTATGCTGGTATTCAATAACTGCTTGTAAAAATTCCTCTGCTCCAAAATCAGGCCAAAAAGTATTAGTGAACCAAAATTCCGAATATGCTGACTGCCATATTAAAAAATTACTAAGTCGCTGTTCTCCACTCGTTCTAATTACTAAATCTACTTCTGGCATATCCTTAGTATATAAATATTTGGAAAACATCTGTTCATCAATATTTTTTACATCAATTTCTTTTTTCTGTTGTATATCTAAAACTAATTTTCTAATGGATTCAATAATCTCCAATCTTCCGCCATAATTAACAGCTAGACTTAAATGTAATCCTGTATTATTTTTTGTTTTTGCACAAGCAATCTTTGTGTCTTTCAGGAATTTCTTGTCCATTTTGTCTTTACTACCAATAAATTGCACGACTACATTATTCTTATCAAGATTATCAATTTCTTTTAGTAATGTCCTTCTGATAAGATTGATTACTCCAATCACTTCATCTTTAGGCCGTCGCCAATTTTCTGTTGAAAATGCATATAAAGTTAAATAGTCAACACCAATTTGCCCAGCGATTTCTACAATTTTACGAACTGCTTTTACGCCCTCTTGATGACCTCTTAATCTAGAATAACCATGCTTTTTTGCCCATCTTCCATTTCCATCCATAATTATGGCAATATGACGAGGTATTCTTCTACTGTCAATTTCTTTTAATAATTCATTTTTATTATTCATAGGATTATAAATTTCAAGCTCATATATTTTCTGTCAAAAATTTTCATACTTGCAATCGCGAACCTATACGAACTATGCAAACTTACGCGAACCTTTTTTATAAATTATATCTTTTGCGATGAGTCTGTTGAGTTAGTGATTTGTTCGCGTTTAATCTCTTACTTAATCGCGAACTTATACGAACTATACGAACTTACGCAAACCTTTTTACAAATTAAATCTTTTGCGATGAGTTTGTTAAGTTAGCGTTTAGTTCGCGTTTAATCTCTTATTTAATCGCGAACTTATACGAACTGAACAAACATTGCAGATGTGGTGAAATAATTTTGACAGAAAAAGTAATATACTCAAATTTATCATAATCAAAATAAAGTAAATAAAGGACTAATTATGAACAAAGTTTATATCGCATTCCTCTGGCACAATCATCAACCAGATTACTACGATCCTATAACGCAAAAATATATTATGCCCTGGGTTCGCCTGCATTGTCAAAAAGCATATCTGGATATGATTTCACTAATAAACGAGTTCCCTAACTTAAAATGCACTTTTAATTTAACACCTGTTTTATTAAAGCAAATGCAGGACTATATTAAGCAAGGAATATCAATTCCAGATATTTATCTTCAACATTCATTAAAAAGAGCTTCAGAATTAACAGAATCAGAGAGAATTTTTATTGCCAAAAATTTTTTCAAGGCAAATCAGGAAAATATGATAAATTCATATACTCGGTACAAAGAATTGCTAAAAATCCGTAATGCATCAGCTACACAAGGATTTATAAATGTAGTAAAGAAATTTTCTACGCAGGATTTTCTTGATTTACAAGTGTGGTTCAATCTAGCTTGGTTAGGATT
>QMNM01000082.1 GCA_003647765.1 Candidatus Cloacimonadota bacterium | reverse complement strand
AATTTTAACCCTGCTAAAATTTATAATATTTACAAAATAGCAGGGTTATTCTGTCAAATATCTATATGCAGTGTAAAATTAGTTTTGATAGATTTTTTATTATAATGCCGAACGCTCTACGCATTACGCCCTACGCTCTACGCCCTACGCATTACGTAGTATTTTCTGTGTCTCTTGTGGCAACCCAAACACATTCTTAAAAATATAATCCACATTAGCAGTAAATCTACTCATATTAAAGCATTCTTCAATATCTTGTTCTGATAAATAATTACGAATCTCTTTATCATTTTCAATATAAAAGCGGAAATGTCTTTTTTCTCTCCAACATTTCATAGCATTGCGCTGCACCATTTGATAAGCATTTTCACGAGTTATTCCCTTTTCTGTCAATTTTAACAATACTGACTGCGAAAATATCAAGCCATAAGTAATCTCAATATTTTTTAACATATTTTCTGGATATACAAGTAAATTTTCTATCAAATCAATTGCTTTATGTAACATATAATCTAATAGAATTGTAGAGTCAGGAATAATCACTCTTTCTACTGATGAATGGCTTATGTCTCGCTCATTCCATAAAGCATTGTTTTCCAAACCTGCAATAGCATTACTGCGTAAAATTCTTGCCATACCACACAATCGTTCGCTGATAATCGGGTTTTTTTTATGAGGCATTGCAGAGGAACCTTTCTGCCCTTGTGCAAAATACTCTTCTACTTCTCTGATTTCTGTGCGTTGCAGACCGCGAATCTCCATAGCCATCTTTTCAATAGTTGTGCCAATAATAGCAATAATACATAAGAATTCAGAATGCCTATCTCTCTGAATTATTTGAGTGGATATATTTGCTCTTTCTAAATGAAGCTTATCACATACATATTTTTCTACATAAGGGTCAATATGTGCATAATTTCCAACAGCACCAGAGATTTTGCCAACAGAGATTATTCTAATTGCTTTTTGCATTCGCTCAATATTTCTTTTGTTCTCCTCGTACCAAAGAGCAAGTTTTAATCCAAAAGTAATGGGTTCAGCATGAACTCCGTGTGTTCTGCCTATACAAAGTGTATATTTATGCGTAATTGCCTTTACTTTTAGAACATTTTGCAAATTTATTAAATCATCAATCAGAATTGAACCTGCGGATTTCATAAGCATAGCATTGGCAGTATCCAAAATATCTGATGAAGTTAACCCTTTATGAATGAATCGTGAGGACTTGCCTACATATTGTGCAACATTCGTAAGAAAAGCTATAATATCATGATGCGTATGTTTCTCTATTGATAGAATTTCATTAACATCAAATTTCGCTCTTTTTTTAATATTTTTCAAATCCTCATCTGGAATTATATGTAATTTATTCAATGCTTCACAAACAGCAATTTCAACTTCTAACCATTTGGCAAACTTATTTTCTAATGTCCAGATGCTTTGCATTTTCGGAAAAGAATATCGTTTTATCATAGTATAGTCCTCAACTTATACAGGAAAATAATTGATTAGTAAAAGTGGTGATGTTATGGAACAGATCTATGGATTTAGACGATTTATCATTCTTGGGAAAGGAATTGTCTCTCTAACATGATGAAGTCCACAAATCCAACCTACTGTTCTCTCCAGCCCTAATCCAAAACCAGAATGAGGTACAGAACCATATTTTCGTAAATCAAGATACCAATTGTATGACTTCGGATTTAAATTGTGTTTCTGTATTGCGTTCATTAGCTTATTATAATCATCTTCTCTTTGTGATGCACCAATGATTTCTCCATAACCTTCTGAAGCTAATAAGTCATTACACTTCACTTTTCTATAATCTGTGGGATGCTGTTTCATATAAAAAGCTTTAATATCTTTTGGATAATCATAAACAAATACAGGTCTGTCAAATTGTTTAGTTAAGATTGTCTCATCGTCGCCACCAAAATCCTTGCCCCATTCTATATTACTACCTAATTTTTGTAAAATTGTAATTGCTTCATCGTAACTTATTCTCGGGAAAGGTGATTTAACATTTTCCAGTTTAGAAATGTCTCTATTCAGTTTTTTTAATTCTGGCTGGCATTTCTTTAATATCTGATTAACAATATATATTATCATATCTTCTTGGAGTTGCATATTCATATTTGAGTCATAAAAAGCCATCTCTGCTTCAACCATCCAAAACTCTGTTAGATGTCGTCTTGTTTTGGATTTTTCTGCACGGAATGTAGGTCCGAAACAATATACTTTGCTAAATGCCATACAAGCTGCTTCAAGATACAGCTGTCCTGTTTGGGCTAAATATGCTTTGCCTTCATCAAAATAATCAGTGGCAAATAATGTCGTTGCTGTCTCACCTATTGACCCAGTTAATATCGGTGTATCTATCAGAATAAAATCATTTTCATAAAAAAAATGCCGTATTGCTATAATGATTTCATTACGAATACGCAAAATTGGAAATTGTCCAGCAGAACGAAGCCAAAGATGACGATTATCAAGCAGAAACTGTGTACCGTGTTCCTTTTTTTGAAGTGGGTAGTCCTCTGCAATTTGTAAAATTTGTATGTCAGTAATGCCTAATTCATAGCCAGTAGAAGCTCGTTCATCTTTCTTTACTTTGCCCCACACTCTCAAAGAGGACTCTATACACAACTTATCACAAATTGCAAATTTCTCTTCACCTAATTCCGGCTTGAAAGCAACTGCTTGAACTTCACCAGTGCCATCTCTTACTAAAATAAACTGTATCTTTCCACTAGACCGTTTTGTCCTTACCCAACCTTCAATCATTACTTCTTTATCTACATATAATCCAATATCTTTTATATATATCTTCATAAATTATCCTTTCTATAAGCAAGACAAAGTTTATGAAAAAAGAAATCCGAGTGAAAAATCAGTCAAGAAAAACACAAAATTATAATTCTATGTTGCGACAGTATAAACACACTAATTGTTAGCCATAACTCAGTCCTATTAAAAATCGGAAATAGAAGCTCACAAATTTATTTGTTGATATACTGCGGAATAAACTTATCTATAATCACCATAATCACCATTTTAACGGTTTTTAATATATCAAATAAACTATTCACCCAGTGAAATAACTTTCTTGTCTAAAAGTAAAATTGGCTTTTGCGAAAAGTTCTATCAAGGCATAGTATAATTAGAATTATATTATAAAATCTTGACTATAAAATTGCCTATTCAAGAATGTGTCAATCTCAAAATAGTGATATTGCATCCGGATAAATAGCTGGACTGTTCCAGTAATAATATAAAATGCATTAAGAATAAGTAAATGCTAAATTATCCACTAACTAAACAAATTCATCGCAGTATAATATTTGAGATATGTAAAACAGAATTTTTTTGTTATTCCGAACCTTGATTTATCAGGTGAATGCAGGAAACCTGAGTTGTGTTTTATTGCAATCTTATTGTTCACTCATTACCAGATCTCAAATTGGTAATGTCTAATCATATAATTTATAAGGAGGTTTATAAAATGAAAAAGAGTAAATGGCGAACTTTTCTTATTATTGCAGTTGTATTGGTTACTATTTATTACCTTTTGCCACTGATGTTCACAAGAGATACTGTTGTCTGCAATATTGAAATTTATGACCAATCAGATAGTTTGCTTAAATCCATTACTGGCGAAGAATATAGAGTAGGCAGTAAAAAATACGGCGACAAAATAGATGAAATGTTAGCAAAGACGAAAACAAATGAATTTCTTGAAATTAGGACTATTATACCTGCTGATGTTTTAGCAGATGTGAAAGTATCGCCTGAAAAATTACAGCAGATGCAAACAGTTAAAATAAATGTTAAAAATTTGAAGTCAGAAGTAACACTTCCTAGCTGGTTTAGTCATAAGACATTAAAATTAGGTTTGGATTTGCAGGGTGGTATGCATTTGGTAATGGAAGTGGATACATCAGAACTGCCAAAAAAGGATGCGGAGTATGCTGTAAAAAGTGCATTAGAAATTATCCGTAATAGAATAGATCAATTTGGAGTTTCTGAGCCAAATATACAGCTTATTGGAGACAATAGAATTTTAGTGCAGCTTCCTGGACTGCATGATCCAAAGCGGGCAAAAAATTTAATAGGAAAAACTGCACTGTTAGAATTCAAATTAGTTGCTAAAAGCGATGATATAAAAAAAGCAATTGAAAATTTAGATCAATATTTTCAAGAGAATTACTCAAAATATGCTTTCCTACAAGAAGTGAAAGAAGGCGAAGAGGCCGCTGTTGAAAGCAGTTTATTAGAAGATGTAAAAGATGAGAATATAGAAAAAGAGAAAGTGGAAAATGAAAATATAGAACAGAAAAAAGAAGATGAAAGTAAAAAATCAGAGGAGGAAATAGAACAAAAAGAAGAGAATCAACATAGTAAAGTATTTTCTTCATTACTTGCCTCAAGCCAAAATGAGTTAATAGTAGAAAATGAGAATTTACCTGTTATAAATAAGATAATTAAGCTTCCAGAATTGGATAAGATATTACCAGAAGGTATACAGATTTTATTAGGCAAAGCAAATTTAGAAGATCCTTATGGACCTCGTCCTATTTTCTTCTTATATAAAAATACGGAGCTTACTGGTAAATATTTGAAAACTGCGGATGTTAGCATAGGTCAAGGAATGGATCCCAGAACTGCTAATAAGCCGTATGTTTCTTTGGAGTTTAATAATGAAGGTGCTGAAATTTTTGCTCGTGTAACAGAGAAAAATGTGAAAGAGAGATTAGCAATAGTATTAGATAATGTAGTCCATTCTGCTCCAGTAATCAATCAAAGGATAGCAGGAGGCAGAGCTCAAATTACAGGTAATTTTACAATGAAAGAAGCCAAAGATTTAGCCATTGTTCTAAGAGCTGGTAAGCTTCCTGCTCCTGTAGAAATTATTGAGGAAAGAACAATCGGGCCATCTCTTGGTAGTGATTCAATAAAGGCAGGTTTTATCTCTGCTATTGTCGGATTGATTATTGTCATACTTTTTATGATGGTCTATTACAAAGCAGCTGGATTTATTGCAGATATTGCCCTTGTATTCAATATGGTTATCATTTTAGCAGTTTTGACTATGTTTAGAGCAACTTTGACTATGCCGGGTATTGCTGGAATTATTCTTACAATTGGTATGTCAGTAGATGCTAATGTGCTTATCTTTGCGAGAATTCGGGAAGAATTGAAAAAGAAACGAGGTATTCGTTCAGCAATAGATAATGGTTATAAACGAGCAATTATAACTATTTTAGATGCGAATATAACTACTTTGATTACAGCAGTTGTATTATATCAATTTGGTACAGGTCCTATTCGTGGCTTTGCCGTAACTTTAAGTATTGGTATTATTGCTTCAATGTTCACAGCAATACTTTTGACCAGAGCAATCTTTGACGCATTTATTCTTAATAAACAGAGAAAAACATTAAGTATATAAGATTTATGGATACTGAGTCGTACAGCTGAATTGATAACGGAAGTAATTTTTTATTAGCCACGAAAACATACGAAATTTCACAAAAATATATTGTGAATTTACCACTGAATATTTAGTTTATATGTATTAACAGACAAGAAGAAAGTAATGAATACCACACTGAAAAACACTGACTAAAGACACTGAATAGCGCAAATTATATGAATGTTTTATCAGTGTTTGTCAGTCAAATCTGTGTTTTTCTGCGTCGAATTAAAGGAGGAATATATGCAGTTCTTTTCAGAGACAAAAATTGATTTTATTAGCAAAAGAACTATCGCTTTCATTATTTCTGGAACCATTATCTTAATTGGGATTATTTCTCTAATCATAAATAATGGTCCCAAATATAGTATTGATTTTCTTGGCGGCACTTTATTAGAATTGGATTTTACACCAGTTGATGCTAATGCTGAAAGTATAAAAATTCAGGACATTAGAGATGTATTAAATAAATATGGCTATTTAGGTGCCGAGATTCAGGAATTTGGAAATCCTAATTACATTTTGGTAAGGATAAAAGGTTCAAAAATAGTTGGTAAGCAGGTCATTGATATATTACAAAAGGAATTTCCAAAATATACGAAGAAAAATATGAATGAATTTCTGCGAAGACAGGAAGAAGTAGGACCTCGTATTGGTGAGGAATTACGAGGGAAAGCAATAAAAGCCATTCTTATTGCTATGCTCGGAATTATTATTTATATCTGGTGGAGATTTGAATTAAGCTTTGGTATAGCTGCTGTAATTGCTTTATTCCATGATGTTTTTATAACAATTGGCATCTTCTCTATTTTTGGCAGGGAAATTAGCCTGCCTGTAATTGCCGCATTATTAACAATCGTAGGATATTCCCTTAACGACACAATTGTTGTGTTTGATAGAATAAGAGAAGATTTAAAAATATATAGACGGGACAAATTCAAATCTGTAATAAATCACAGTATCAACGAAACTTTATCCAGAACAGTTATAACTTCTTTAACAACCTTTGTCGTGGTTTTATCACTTTTCCTATTTGGTGGAAGTGTAATCCACAATTTCGCTCTTGCTTTACTAATTGGCATTATTGTAGGAACATACTCCTCAATTTTTGTTGCAAGTCCTGTTTTAGTTGAATATTATGAGCGAAGTGGCAAGAAATCAACATTGATAAAGCGATAATAAAATATAAGATACTTAAATCCAATTGCAACATCATTCTGATATTCTATATTAACATCCAAAAGGAATTTAATCGCGAACTCATACAAACTTAACAAACTGACGCAGACTTAATTAAAAATCAGAAATACAGAATTATAAATT